>CAMBLS010000029.1 GCA_945868485.1 uncultured Lachnospiraceae bacterium
TGGATCATTCCCCCGCACAATCCCCCATTCCAGCATTAGTGCCGCACTCCCGGTCACAAAGGGAGTGGCAAAAGAAGTGCCTGAAACCTGCGCAAAAATATTTCCAGGACCTATGGTATTAATATCTGTTCCCGGCGCCACAAGGTCCGGTTTGATATCTCCCTCAGAAATTCTTCCTCCGGGGATACTCTGCATAGGATATCCTCTTCCCGAAAAATCCGCATAAGCTTCATACACTGCATTATATGCACCTACTGTGATAACCTTGGAAGATGTAGAAGGAATGGTCAATGTTTTAGACGGAGTGGGAGTAAAAAACCGGGTTCCTTTATTTAAAACAACACTGCTTGGAAGATAAAAGTCATAGTTTCCCGTAACTGTCCTTATGGGGCTTAATTGAAAAGTCCATATCCCTTGATTTATATAATTCTTAATCGGTAGAAAATCGAAATAAATCTCCTGATTGACGGAATAAGGAGAAGGTTCCCCTACATAAATCAGGATTTCCGTCTCCTCCGCCACAACACTTCTTCCTCCCATCTCTGTCATGCCCACTATAATCCGATGTCCTCCGGGAGAGTTAAGCACTATTCCAAATTCATCTACATATTCCTTCCATAGCTGAACACTGACGGTGCGCTGATAGTTTCCAATGCTCAACTCAATCTGACGCATTTCTCCCGGACCTTCATTCCTTCCAAAGCTCCCTGCCACATGACCGCCTGCCGCACCTTCATTGCCGCTTCCTACGCAGACAACTGTCCTTCCAATCTCTGCAACGTTATCAAGAAATCTCTCTACCAGAGAGGTTCCGTCATGAGAACCATAAGTATTTCCAAAGCTTAAGTTAACAGCAATCGGTCTTCCAAGTGCCACTGCCCTATTTACCACATAAGTCAATGCTCTCATCAATTCTGTAGTTCTGGGAAAAGAATCCGGAGCCGGAGTTCCCATTTTTACTACCAGAAGTTCGCTTTCCGGTGCCACTCCCATAAACTGTCCGCCTGAAAGTCTTCCTCCTGCTGCCGCAATGGCCGCAACTGCAGTCCCGTGTCCGGTAGCGTCAAAGCTTGGTACAATCCTTTCCGGCTCCCTGCTTTTTAAAGCAGCATTAATTCGATATTCTGAAAATTCCACACCCATAAGGAAACCTTCCGGCGGCGATGCGCTTCCTTGGAATTCTACAAATTCTGCTGGAAGCATTTGATTGACTCGCTCTGCCGAAAGTGTCTGATCCCACAAATATCTGATTCTGGTATTCCCACTCTCATCCAGAAACTCAGGGCTTTCATAATCAATTCCGGAATCAATCACTGCAATAAGAGTCCCCTTTCCTGTAAGGTAGGGGGCTCTGGTTGTTACTGGGAAAATACAGGATGCTTCCTTTCCCAGAAGAGTAGAAAAATACAGTCGTTTGGGTTTTTCCACATATTCTACTTCGTCAAGCTGTGTAAAGGTGTCTATCAAACTCTCAGGAAGGGTTACAATCGCATAACCTGCAATCAAAGGCTCTACCCTAATTACATTACTTTGAAGCTGCCCAATATTTCCATTGTATTTTACAATCAGCTCCCATGTACGGTTTTCCTCTGAAAAACCGACACCTAACTGATCAGATTTATTTCTCTGAGCCTCTTCTGTTTCAAGTGCAAGATTCAAAAGTGTTTCCAATTTCTGATTTGCCATTATATGCACTTTCAGTCCTTACATATTGATATAACTTATGCCAGCAAATCATTGAATATTTAAAAAAAATAATTTAAAATGAAAAACAAAACCTCAAGATTTTTGTTGAAAAGGAGCGTCTTATGTTCCCTCCGGAAAATCCAGATAAAAATTTTTATACCAACCGAACCATCCAGGGTCAGGAACTGGGCTATCCAGTCAATATTTATTACCTGGAATTGTCTAAACTATATATGCAGCGGGTTCGCTGGCACTGGCATCCCGAAATTGAGATAATGATTATCAATCACGGGGAAGCCAATCTCATCACCGATGATAAGGAAGTACGTTTAAAGGCTGGTCAGGGCATCCTGATTAATCAAAATGTAATGCATTCTCTTCAACCAGTGGATGCTCGGGCAGACTGCAGCCTGTACAGCGTGATTTTTCATCCATCTTTTCTGTTTGGATATGGTAATACCGTTATGTCCGGAAAATATCTGGTTCCTGTATTAAGTTCACCTGTTTTTAAAATTATGCTTCTGGATGAAAATGACCCCTTTTCCGAAAAACTGATGGACATCGTCAATTCTGTCATTGCTGCCCATATGACAAAAAAATACGGTTTTGAGCTAATTGTAAAGTCCTGTTTATGCCAGTTTTGGATACATCTGTTAGAGCACATAATTCCGCAAAACGTAAGTACCACAAAGCAAACTGTTTTGTCTCTTGATGAGGTTCGTGTAAAGGAAGCCATTCTATACATCGAAAATCATTATTCCGAGCATATTTCGTTATCACAGCTTGCTGATTTTGTGCACATAAGTAAAAGCGAATGTTGTCGCTGCTTTAAGCGTACTCTTCAGCTCACTCCAATTGAGTATCTGATGAAATACCGCATTTTTAAGGCGGCCACCATGCTTCAATGTAATGATCCCGTCGCTGCCTCTATTTCCGGTCTTGCTTTCAGTGTAGGCTTTAATAATGTAAGCTATTTTAATAAAATTTTTAAACAGTATCTAAAATGCACACCCCGGGAATACAAAAAAGGAATCAGTACCAATCCGATAGACAGCCCTTTTAACGTAATGACTATTTGAAACCCGTATTATTGTAATTCCATTTTTGGTAACTGCCAGCTGCATTTTCCTGAAAAATGCATATTTTTTCAAGCCTTCTCTCCAGCCGTTCCATTTCATTTGCTGACAGCTTGATTCGGTGGTACAGGGATGTATACCCTTTCATATAAGAAGGCAGCTTATTGGCCGTTTCCCGTATTTCATGAATTAATGTCTCTATATGTCCTAGGATATCCCGAAGCTTCTTGCTTTGGTTTAAGAGTATCTGTGCATTTACCTGAAGTGCAACTTTCCCCGAAAGCCTTGACGTAAAAGATTCTTTTAAAATTGCTGCTTCTAGCAGTTTTTGTCCCTCTGTCTCAACAAACAGACTTTCGGCAATCACTGGAACACCATGAAAGGCAAAATCCTCCAAATCTGACATTTGGAGCCTTTCTCCGTTAATCCCAATTTTCTGCCCTCTGACGGCTTCCATCATCTGCATAATCACAGCTGCACAGCCATCGCGATCATTCGGTCCAAGCTCCATGACTCCCCTTGATAGGGCTGCTGCATAAAGTCCAAGCACTCCTATTTGCCCAACATCACTATTCTTTCTTCCACGAAATACAATCTGCTCTCTTCCTGTCTTTTCATCATATTCAAGGGCAGCAAACATGTACTTAATGTCATGATACCCTGCAAAGTCGGTCTTTTCTACCGGTGTTTTCACATAACGGATTTGCTCTTTTGGAATAATGGAATTTCCAAGCACGCTGACATAATCATTTTCCCCATGAATTCCATTTAGCTTTTGAACCCGTTTCCTGTATTCCTTCTTTCCGTATCTTTCTTTCCATTCAGCAATGGCTTCTTCTGAAAACCCCTGACCATCCACAGAGTAACAGGCATCTATCAAATTGTCATATTTCGTTTCCATGGTAACAAACTGTGCCTTATTTCCTCCTTTGGAGTGACCTGTTACAATGACTCTGCACCCACTGCCAAGCTCCAGTGCTTCCATAGCTTCTTCAAAATAAGAAAGTGCTTTTTTCTGCTGGATTGTGACTGCACTGGTCATTCCAATTCCATTGTCCAGCCACTCACCATCCCCAGTTCCACGATAAACCACATATATACTCTTTTTATCAGGGCTTTGAAAGATACATGCTGCGGTGCCACTGTCATATCCCATATGGAAGCTCTGACAACCAATCCTCAGATTGCCTACTTCCTCATTCTTTACCGCCTCCTGCAATATCCTATATTCTCCATAATGGATTCCTCCACCGCCATAGTCCGGATGATTACGAAGACTGCTTACAATTTCATCTAAAGATGCTCCTTCTCTTGCTTCACTGTAATCCAGATACATAAAGGTATCCAGTACCATACTGATCTCTGCCTCAGAATATTTATCGCTGATCTCTCTTCACCTCTGTATCCTCTTAAATAATGATGTTTGCATTTAAGCTGCCACCCTGCTGGGCATTCCCTTCTTCTGCCTTTTGATACTGAGCGGCCATCTCCTGAAGGTCCTTCACATGCTCCTGCACCATACGGTACAGCCTGTCCATATCTGCTTGAAGAGAATTAAACTTATTGCCATAAGCTGAAGCTGCCTCTCCCTGCCAGATTCCCTGCATCCCCTGCACCTGTGACATCATTTCGCTGGTCAGATTTTTCATCTGATTTCCTGCATCGGCAAACTCTCCCGATGTCAACAGTAATTTTTCCGGTGTTACTTTTAAAATACCTTCCATATTGTTTTCTCCTCCTGCTATTTAATAATTTCTCGCACTGGCAATCTCCCGGTTTCTACTTTCTGCCTGCTCATACCTGACTGCAATTTCTAAAAGTGCCTGTACATACTGTTCAATCAGCTGATGAAAAGCTTCCATTTGTTGCCTGTCTCTTAGGAATGCCTGATGAAAGGCTTCTTTAGCCTCTCCCTCCCACATTCCGCAAAGCGTCATCTCCTGATCCTCCAACTGAACTGCCTTGGATTTGAACTGCTTGTTCAGTTCCGAAATTTTCCCTGCCCGATTTCTTAATTCTAATGATGTTACCTGAAAAAATGCCATTTGTATTCCCTCCATTTTCTATTCGTAAATTCTGGTTAATGCAAGCTGTGTATTGAACATTTCTGTTTGATACATTTTCTTAGCCTGACATTCCATTTCTGTTGCTATGGATTTTAATATATTTGATTCCTTTGCCAGGTCTGCGGCAATCTCCACCTCCTTTCCAGAAATAATATCTGCACATTCACTGTTCCAGTCAGCTTTTATATCATGAATCATCTGTATAAATTCGTTTTGTGCCACAGTGTCAATTGTCCTTGACAGTTCCTGAAGCTGTACCGACAGATTCATAATTTCTTTAAAATGTATCTCAATGGTCTGTGGTGACACCAGCATTTCTCCCTTCTGTTTTTTCATAAATGGATGCTATTTCTCCAAGCTTTTCAATATGCATCTCAAATCCTTCAAAAAGGAGCATGCCTTCCTCATACATTTTCTCCATTTTTCCACTCCATTCCACCACCGGCTGTCCCTGAAAACACAAATCCAATTTGTCCTGCAAGTCCTTCATGTCACAAAGTGCTTTCTCTATCTGCTTTAAAGACTGCCTCCATTCCTCCTGACTTTTTCTTAGTTCCTCGGTTGTTACACGAATCTGCTCTGCCATCAGTTATTGCCTCCTACAGTCTTTGTGCTCCTGCAATAAGCTTGTTTTCCAGCCCTTCCAGCTCACATGCCAATTCTTCAATTTCCAAAATCTGTCGCTTAATTCTCCTTGTAAATCTTCGCATCCTGTTTGTGTGGATTCGAAATCCTACCAGCCATAGCTTTCCAGCTTCACTTTCCCACACCTCCTTCATCTGCTCCTTCTCCGTCTCCATGATGTCAAGCCGATCTCTGATAGAAGTAAGCTTCTCTTCCATTTCATCTACCCACCCATTCAGTTCTTTTCCACTTAGTTTAATGTTTTCTCCTTCCAAGCTTTCCTCCTGCTAAATTAAAATTAATCTGTCTCCATCACATACCCCCTGCTGCTTTAAGGTTTTATTACGTTCTAAAATATTTTCCTGTCCCAGTGTATAAAGATAAATATCTTCACTTCTTTTTACTGTCAGCTGTTCCTTATTCGAAAGAAGATCCAGAATCTCTTCCATCAGCATTCCTACTTCTGAATCTTCATCAAGCTCAAAGTCATAAGCCTGATCCAAAACAGGAACATGCACATCAATTAGTATCATTTCCAGTCTCGTCTCCTTTCTTCTTTTCCATTTTGATCACAGGCAGCAGTAACCTTCTGGAGATACTCCCTGGTCCTTCCCTCAAATACCCAATTCCCGGCGGCTCATACTGATTTTGTCTGGCATAGCTTACGTCATCATAATGAAGCACTCTTTGTGATGACAGATTTCCTCCCAGGCAAATTCCATATTGCCATGCACCGCACTTACGCAAGAATTCTGTTCCTGCTGCTTCCACGTCTCTGCTGGTATGGTAGATACCTGCCAAAAAACAATCCTCCTTCTTTCCTGCCGCAAGCTGCTCCCAATAATCTGCCCTCTTCATCCTTCCCTCTCCAAACTGGTAGATCAGACTGCAAAAGCTTCCCATATCACTGATAAAAATTCCTACCCTTTTTTCTCCCGTCTTTTTCCAGTCTCTTATTTCAGATTCATCTTTCAGATAAGTAACCCCTTTTTTCACTGCAAATTGTCCTAAACTCTTTCCTGTATCCAGTATCACTGCCTCTTTTCCCATTCTGATAAAGCTTTCTATGAGACAGCATAAAAGCGTCTTTTTTCCTGTCCTCCCATTTCCCACAATTAAAAAGCACACTGCTTCCTCTGTTGAGATGCTGCATAAGGTTCCCGTTTCCAGGCAATAACCCAAAGGAAGCCTTTTCCTGTTCCAGTCAAATGAATCTGCTAACATCTCAAAGTCAGGCTTTTTCGGAAGCACAGGAAACTTATCTGGCAGCTGTACCCCTTTTCTCTTATACAGCGCTTTCCACTGAGCTCCTGCTTCAGAAATCCTGCAAATACGCTTATATTCTTCTGTTTCTTCCAGTGCCAATGGAACCTGAAACTCAAGGACAGATCCCTCCATCTTGCATAATCCCCTGCCCTTACAGTTCTCTTTGGGAAGTACGGAAATGTGATACTGGCGCAGGATATCTCCATATTGGAATCGATCACTCATTTCCAGCGACACTGTAGTCTTAATTTTATCAAACAACCTACCACCCATTTCATTGATTCCTGCAACCGACAAAATCAGATAAACCCCAAGGGTAAGCCCTTCCGCTGCAAGCTTTAATATCAACTCCTCCTGTTCTTCATTCAGTTCTCTGCGCAAAGTTCCATAACCGTCAATCACAAGAAACAGATACGGAATCTGGTCGTTACCCGATCGATTGTGTTGTTCACAGCTGATTCCTGATAACTTTTCCTTTCTTTCTGCCATAAGCTTCTTTAGATGGTAGAAAAAAACATCCTTATTCTCTTTTTCAGTCAACACACAAAGGCAGCCCGGCATGTCTTGAAAGCACATATTGCTTGTCTGTCCCATTGCTGCTACCAGAACCTGTACCTGATCTGGTGTATATCTCTCACAAAGCTGCCATAAAAGAGTCTGAAGAAGAGTCGTTTTCCCTGTTCCAGGTCCTCCGCCCACAGCCATATGTCCCTGACTTACAGGATGATAATATAGTACCCGCTGCCGCTGATGAGCCGGGTCATCACACAATCCAACAATCACATTGGGCTTCAACTGTTCACAGCTATCCGCAGCTCCCGATATAGATGTATCTCTCTGCCTCAATTCATCTACCGAAATCATCTCCGGCAGTTCCTCCATCCACAGTTGATCTGCTCTCTTATAGTTATGTTGCGCTGCAACTAAGTTTACATAACTAACAAGTGTAGCCATCAGAGTCATTTCTTCTTTATCTTCATACTTCACATCACAAACTGTTCTTTTACCGGTATTGGATAAAAGCGCCACCCTGCTTACGGCGTCTCCTCCCTCATGATAAACACCTCCACAATAACCGGCCTGAAACAGTTCATAATACTCATTGGTTCCTATTTGCAGATAACATTGTCCGGGAACGGTCAACATGGCAGCATCCCTGTTTTTCAGCATATCCATACTGTCCTGTGCATCCTGCACCTTAAGACACATACGAAATTTTGCATTACTCCATATCTTATCATCCACTGTACCTGCTGGCTTCTGGGTTGCCAAAATCAGATGTACTCCCAGGCTTCTTCCCACCTGCGCCAATGAAATAATCTCCTGCATAAATTCCGGTTCTTCTCTTTTCAATTCGGCGAACTCATCTACTACCAAGATTAGATGAGGCATAGGCTGCAAAGCTTTTCCCTCCCTGTAAAGCCTGACATAAGCATCAATGTGATTGACCTGAAATTCTCCTAACAATCGCTGTCTTCTTTGATTTTCGCTTGAAATAGCCGACATGGCACGTTTGATCTGCTTTCCTGATAAATTTGAAATGACACCTGCACAGTGTGGAAGATTCATTAAAACATTACCGGTTCCTCCGCCTTTATAATCAATCATAAAGAAATTTACATCCGCAGGGCTGTAAGAAACCGCCATCGATAAAAGATAAGTCTGTAAAAGTTCACTTTTGCCTGAACCTGTCGTACCCGCCACCAGACCATGAGGACCATGAAATCGTTCATTGATATCCAGACTGATACAATGCCCATCTGACCTGCATCCAATTGGTGCTTTCATTCTCTCTTCGGTTCTAGCCAGCCTCCACCTACGGTCACATCCAAGTTCCTCTACCACATTGCATCCATAAAGCTCCAAAAAACCTACCTTCTCAGGGAGCTGACCTTCCTCCTCTCTCTCTGGAAGCCGAATGCCGGTCATTTGTCTTCCACACCTTTGTGCCCATAGAGCATTACAGGTTTCGAGCATTAAGGACTGCCTGACTACCTGTTCTTTACTTAAATCCAGAATTTCATCCTTCTGTTCTTTTTTTATCACGAAGTACCTGCAGCTCTTGGGTAGTTCCTTCCGTTCTTTTCCTACAAACAAGGTACTTACCGGACAGTTCGCCTTGGAATCAGTCAAATACCGATAGAGAGGTTCTCCAATCAGTAGCTCCTCATCCAGTACCACTGCCACATACCACGGAATTTGTATTCCTTCTTCCTTTTGCTCACATCTTTTACCCAGCTCCTTCGTAAGCACCGGAAGAATCTCTGCCGCCTCCCTTTCATCTCCTGCTAGGAATCTTACCCTTCGATTGACAGACCAGATATGGGGAAGCCACCTTAAACATTCTGCTATTTTCCGGTGGTAAGTCTTTTCTCTGTTATAAAAGCAGGCAATTTTCACTTCCGTATAACAATGACAGATGGCTATCTGCATCACCAACTGAAGAAGCACTTCTGTTCCATCTGACAATACTCCAATTTGCCTGTTTACAAACAAATCCACTCCAACAGGCACCTGATCCAGTACCTGAAACTGTTCTGCTATTTCTTCCGCCTCTTGTACAAGACATGATTTTGAAATACCATGCGTTGCTCCTGATTTTTTGATCTTGATTTGAAAATCTGTCCTTCCTATCCCAAGCCTGATAAACAGAAAATCCTTCTGCCTGTAATAGCGGTTCCATAGAACCAGTGGCACCCCTTCGCCCTTTTCCGTATGCTCCAAAAGTGCCGGATACCTTCTCTCGAGGATGCTGCGATTTTCCTCCTGGCAGCGCAAAAGCTCTTCCTTTATCTCCTCCAGATAATTGCGATACTGCCTCTCCTTTTCTCTCTTTTCTCTTTTATAGAAATGCCTGTGATAGCCTTGTCCCACAATTCCCCAAAACAGGGCAAGCACTGCAGTGCATATACTCATTACCACCGATGCATAATAAAAATTGCTTCCCTGCATTCCCGATACTCCACCTGGCACTGCTTTCATGGATTGACTGCTAAGCTGTGCCATAATCAGCATTGGCAGAACCATGGTCAGCGTCGGTCCATTACTTAACCAAAAGGGCTGTACCGGTCTATCCGCTATGGTATCCGGCATCATCAGCTCCATCTCTCCCTGATGAAGAGCCTCATCCTTCTCATACCTGCGTTCTATTCGATTTGCCTGCTCTTCTACTACTATTACAGGCGGGATAAAGCTCTTTAGTGCTTCTTTACCTTCTGCAATCCGACAGGTACCGCAGAAGGATATCCCAATCAGAAATTCCTTTAGCACCAGTAAATGCAAGCCATACAACTCTATACAATCTCCCGGTATCAAACTTTGCGTGCCCTGTAATTTTCTTCCATTGACATAAATCCCCTGCCCTTTTCGACTTACAATCGAATACCCATACTGATTCCGGAAAACTTCCGCATGTATTTCATCTACCAAAGAAAAGCACTGATAAAAAATCTGATTGGGATATGCATTTCCAAGCTTAATATACTCTCCCTCCTTCAGATATATCCTTCCGGACGGCTCAAGATATTTCGTTTGAGGAGAAAGGAGAAGTAAAAGCCTTTCCTGTTTTTCCGTATAAAAATAAAAAGGAGCAGTTTCATCAAACGACTTTCCTCCTATCTTACAGCCGTCCTTTTCTTCTTCAACCTCAAGCTCCACATCTGAAAGTAGTCCCGTGTCAGAGCGCTCTAAGTGAAGGCGTTGTTTTCCTGACAGTCCTTTGGGCAGTATTCTCCGCAGACACATATGATCAGAAAAAATCAGCAGTCTTCTGCCACTTCCATACTTATTTTCTTTTTCACAAGCCAATCAATATTACCTCCTGTAAAAATTCGTCCATGGGAAATAAAAACTGAAAAATTAAGATTTAAAAAGATTTTATACCTCAATGCCCGGACCCGGACTTTTGAAAGTGTTTTAAGATTATCAGATTACAAAGTTGCTGTCAACAGTTTATCAAATATTTTTATAAAAAATGTCACAGGACACTTCAATCCTGTGACACCTTCTACAACATTATCCTAATGCAACATCCAAAATCATCATAATCAGGAACCCTGCCATTACGCCGATAGTACCTAAATTTGAATGCTCACCCTGATTGGCTTCGGGAATCAATTCCTCCACAACCACATAAATCATAGCACCCGCTGCAAATGCCAGAAACCATGGCATATACGGTGTAATCTGTGCAGCAACCAAGGTGATTCCAATACCAAAAATTAACTCAACAAAGCCCGAAAGACTTCCCAATACAAATGCCTTCCATCTGCTCATGCCTTCCTGACGAAGGGGCAGGGAAATCGCTGCTCCTTCGGGAAAATTCTGTATGCCTATTCCCAAAGCCAAGGCAAACGCAGAAGCATATAACGCCGTATCCTCCGGATGCTGTGCCGCCATTGCAAATGCAAGCCCCACTGCCATTCCCTCTGGAATATTATGGAGCGTTACTGCCAAGACCAGCAAGGTTGTTCTATGCAGGGAAGTTCTGACTCCTTCCGGCTGTTTCTCGCCTATATGGAGATGGGGCATCAAAAAATCCAGCAAATACAGAAATACGCCACCCAGAATGAATCCTCCCGCAGCAGGGATCCAGGGAATTCCTCCTGCGCTCTCCGTTTCCTCTATGGCAGGAAGCAACAGGGACCAAACAGAAGCTGCCATCATCACCCCTGCCGCAAATCCAAGAAATGCTCTTTGAATATTTTTTCCCATTTCTTTCTTTAAAATGAATACTACACTGGCACCAAGCGCTGTCATCAAAAAAGTGAATCCAGTTCCTCCTGCTGCCCATCCAATTGCCTGATTCATATGCTCCTCTTTCCGCATCCAAATGTTGGATGCTTACCTCTATGTTATTATTATACGCAAATTTTTGTCTTGTGCATGACTGACTGAGATTTTACCTCAAAAGAATGCCCGATGCAATGCCTCAGAACATGCATCGGGCTTTTTTCTAAAAACCAAAATCATAAATGCTTCCGGAATTGTAAGCATTATTATATGTACCGGATCCATTATATGTATTCGCTTTAGATGCTTCCGTGCTTGCCGCATAGTCAATTAAGGATGCCTGTGCGGAAACCCTGTAAGCATAAGAAGAATTTCCATTGAACAGGGACTTGACCGTATTCATATCTGCTTCCTTAAATTTTTTTTCATCCACAGAAATGGTATTGTCTTCATTAATAGTTACCCCCACCGTGGATAACAGATTTTTATTTGCATTGGTTAACCCTGTCAGAGTTTTCGTTCTGTTCTGTATACTGTTTGTTTCTGATGAGGCAGCTTCCTTAATCATCTTATTATAGCTATCAGCGAAAGCGGAAACTGCATCATAAATGGCATTCTTGTCATACTCCTTTGCAGTTGTAGTCATTCCATACTCATCCTTGCTTTCTACATCCACTTTATTGAATACAGATTTACTTCCTCTGGCAATCAGTTTATCTGCCGAATCCTTCAGTCCATCTGCTGCACTTTCAATGCTTGCCAGCGTCTTTGCTGAGTCCTTGGCAGTGGAGGTATTTCTCTTATTCTGGCTTTCTGCAATAGACGAAACTTCCTTGCTGCTGTCCTTTGCATAGTAAGCCTTCATCAGTTTACCATAGCTGCCATTCTTAATGCTTGCGTAATCTGAAAGGAAATTCAGATTACCAAGACTGCTTCCACTGGTTGAATTTTGAAACAAGTAAGAATAATCCTGTTTCATTCTCCCTACATTAATGCTGATTCCCATAACATCACTCCTTTGACGTAAGGCGGAACCTCCATGTTCCTCATGTATTGTTCAAAAAGTATATCGTCAAAAACATTTCGATAGTTAACCTTAGTATAGCATTTCCACCTGTCAAACACAAGTCATGAGCAGTAAATTTTGTCCATCAACTTCTAGAAACAAACTGATTTCTTTCACTGTCGTAGAAATATCCAATACTGTTTAGTTTTTTCTCTGTCTCTGCAACGCTCACATCCAAATCCTCACACATAGCTTCAAAATTGGAGTAATAGTCACGAAGTTTTAAGTTTACATAACTTAATAGCATATTCGGATCACCGGGCAGCATCAGGTTACCTCCTTTTCACACTGGCACTTAGTTTTCCGTCCTCCACATCAATCCAGATGGTATCTCCCTGTTCCACCTCATCTGCCAGAATCAGTTTCGCAGACAGAGTTTCCACATATTTCTGGATATAACGCTTCAGCGGTCTGGCGCCATAGACGGGATCATATGCGTTATCTATAATAAAGCTTTCTGCTTCCTGTGAAAGCTCTACCGTGAGTTCCCTGTCAGATAGACGCTTGTTCAGATCCGCTATGATTAATTTAATGATACCACCAATATTTTCCTTGGACAACGGCTTAAATAAAATGGTTTCATCCAGTCGGTTTAAAAATTCCGGTCTAAAATGAGCACGCAGGTCATTCATAACCAACTTCTCTGCTTCTTCACTAATTTGACCATTTGAGTCTATACCGTCCAAAAGATAGGACGCACCGATATTGGAGGTCATAATCAGTATGGTATTTTTGAAATCTACGGTTCGTCCCTGAGAATCCGTAATACGCCCATCATCCAGCACCTGAAGGAGTACATTAAATACATCAGGATGTGCCTTTTCAATCTCATCAAAAAGAACCACTGAATACGGTTTTCTTCTGACTGCTTCGGTCAGCTGCCCCCCCTCTTCATAACCTACATATCCGGGAGGCGCTCCAATCAATCTGGAGACAGAATATTTCTCCATATACTCACTCATATCAATACGAACCATATTGTTCTCATCATCAAACAGGGACGCTGCCAGCGCTTTGGCAAGCTCTGTCTTACCTACACCGGTGGGGCCTAAGAATAAGAAGGAACCGATCGGCTTGGTGGGGTCTTTAATGCCTGCCTTGGATCGGATGATTGCTTCTGTCACCTTGGTAACACCCTCATCCTGTCCCACTACACGCTTATGCAGTTCTTTATCCAAATGAAGTGTCTTGTTTCTCTCACTTTCATTCAGCTTGGCTACCGGAATGCCGGTCCATCTTGATATGATTCTTGCAATTTCTTCCTCTGATACACTTTCATGCACCAGTGAAAGATCCTTATTTTTAACCTGTTCTTCTTCAATCTCCAACTGCTTCTTCAATGCAGGCAGCTTACTGTAGCTTAATTCTGCTGCCTTTTCGTAATCTCCTTCTCTCTGGGCAATCTCAATCTGTCCATTCAAAGCATCAATCTCCTCACGAAGTTTGGAAAGCTTCTCTACGGAAGTTTTCTCATTCTCCCATTGGGCTTTACGATTCTGCAGTTCCTCCTTTAACTCAGCCAGTTCCTTCTGAAGACTCTCGAGTCTTTCCTGACTCAATCGGTCATCTTCCTTTTTCAGAGCAGTTTCCTCAATTTCCATCTGCATAACCTTACGCTGCAGTTCATCCAGTTCTGTTGGCATGGAATCCAGTTCCGTCTTAATCAGGGCACAGGCTTCATCCACCAGATCAATCGCCTTATCCGGCAGGAAACGATCTGATATATAACGGTTGGAAAGTGTGGCTGCGCTTACCAGCGCGTTATCCATAATCTTGACCCCATGATAAACCTCATAGCGCTCTTTCAATCCACGAAGAATGGAAATCGTATCCTCTACGGTAGGCTCCTCCACCATAACCGGCTGGAATCTACGCTCCAGGGCAGCATCCTTTTCAATGTATTGTCTGTATTCGTCCAGCGTAGTTGCACCAATACAGTGTAATTCGCCTCTTGCCAGCATGGGCTTAAGCATATTTCCCGCATCCAGCGCACCGTCTGTCTTACCGGCACCAACAATGGTATGCAGCTCATCAATAAAAAGAATGATTTGACCATCGCTGTTCTTGACATCCTCAAGAACTGCTTTTAGCCTCTCCTCAAATTCGCCTCTATACTTGGCGCCTGCCACCAGTGCACCCATATCCAGCGCAAAAATCTTCTTGTCCTTCAGTCCCTGCGGTACGTCTCCCCGCACAATACGCTGTGCAAGTCCTTCTACGACTGCTGTCTTACCTACACCAGGTTCCCCGATAAGAACCGGATTATTCTTGGTCTTACGGGACAGAATGCGGATAACGTTCCTGATTTCGCTATCCCTTCCGATAACCGGATCAAGCTTCTGATCCTTTGCCTTTTCTACCAAATCTTGACCATATTTGGCAAGGGTATCGTAGGTTGCCTCCGGGTTATCCGAGGTTACACGCTGGTTCCCTCTCACTGTGGAAAGTGCCTGAAGAAACCTTTCTCGGGTAATACCAAACTCCTTAAACAGCTCTTTGATTGCCTTGTTGGGATGCTTGATCATGGCAAGGAACAGATGCTCCACCGATACATATTCATCAGAAAGCGCCTTCGCCTCATCTTCTGCGGAAACCAGCACCTTATTTAAGTCCTGACCGACATAGACCTGACCGCCTTGAACCTTGACCCGTTTAGTCAGAGCTTCTTCTACCCTATTTAAGAAATACTGGGTATTAATTTCCATCTTCTCAATCAGCTTTAAAATCAGGCTGTCATCAATGGTGAGCAGACTGTAAAGCAGATGCTCCTGCTCAATTTCCTGATTACCATATTCATAAGCAAGCTTTTCACAGCCTTCTACCGCCTGCATAGACTTCTGCGTAAATTTATTTATATTCATAAGCACTCCTTTCCACCTAATACTTCAGGTCAAATATGCTTTTTATTTGTTCTAGCATGAATATAACACCTTTGTTAGCACTCGTCAATAGTGAGTGCTAATTTCTTTCTTAAAAAATTATAAACTTATATGGTTCTCACTTACTTTCTCAATTCTGAAAATATCCTCAAAGGCAATCTTCGTATTTACCACCTTTAAAATCCTTGCATCCTTATCAAGCCGCGACACCATCCCAGTAATTTCCAGATATTCGTCCTCCTTAAAATAAGTTACAGTAACGATATCCTTCTTTTCAATCTGCTGAACTCTCCTGTCCAGTTCTTCCTTCATTTCCTCTGACAGCTCAACCTTGGGCACAACAATCTTTTCTTTTTTTCTAAGTGCCTCCTCATATCCCTTCAGAGCGGCAAAAGGCATGAACTGCTTTGCTCTGTCTGTCTGACTCATTTTGGTTCTATTCCCCACTCCTATGTCCTCCAATCTGCCGATTGCGTTCTATGGCGGTTGCTCCCTCCTGAAGATCCATGCCCTTTAAAATAGCATTCTTCCCAAATTTTTTCTTGATATCCAACATGGCCTTCTGCATACTCCGTTCCTTTTCCCGCATCTTTGGATCAGTAAACAGATCATATTGCATATAGGCCTCCTCCACCACATTATTAAAGGTCAGATTAATCTTATGAACTGCCGCTTTTCTACTCTTGATAATTCTGTCACAAAGCTGTTCAACCTGGGGCAGAATGACTCGTGCTGAGCTGGTATGCGTCTGCAGGCTGACTGTTCCTCTAGACGGTTCCAAATTCAGGCGATTGGCATAGCTAAGATAAAGCGTAATGGACTTGGTCACAAGCCCCTTATCCACAAGATCAAGACAAAGCTCGTCTGCCATTTCCTTTACCACCAGCTTCGTCTTTTCAAAGTCATATTCGCAGCCAAGCACCTGCCCGCTGGTCAGACAGTTCGTTGTTGGACGATATCCTTTAATGTCTGCAATTGTGGTACTCTCCCTGCCCCATGCGTGATCTATGAGCAGTTCTGCATCAATGCCCAGCATATGGTACAGCATCTCTTCACTTGCCTGTGCCACATCCCTCATCGTATAAATCCCCGCTCTTTCCAAGCGGCTGGCAATCCCCGGTCCCACCCGCCAAAAATCTCTTAAAGGCCTGTGATCCCACAGGGTTTTCCGATAGCTCTCCTCATCCAGAATTCCTATATGATCTTTTGAATGCTTGGCGGTAATATCCAGTGCAATCTTGGCCAGATAAAGGTTACTTCCAATTCCACAGGTTGCAGTAATCTTAGTGGTCTGATAAATGTCCTGCATGATGCAGTCAGCCAGTTCTCTTGCGTCCATTCCATACATGGACAGATAATTCGTCACATCGAGAAAAACCTCATCAATGGAATACACATGAATGTCCTCTTTGGCAATATATTTCAAGTAGATTGCATAAATGTCTGCCGACACATCAATATAGTGCTGCATTCTTGGGGGTGCCATAATATAGGGAACACTTTTCGGTATCTGGAACACTCTGCATCTGTTGGGAATCCCAAGCTTTTTCATTGCAGGAGTAATTGCAAGACAGATTGTCTTTTCCGTCCGCTCCGCATCTGCCACCACCAGATTAGTGGTCATGGGGTCCAATTCCCGGTCTACACATTCCACAGATGCATAAAAGGACTTTAAGTCAATGCATGCATAAATTCTTTCCTTTGCCATCCGTCTTCTTTCCTCCTTTCC
>CAMBLS010000030.1 GCA_945868485.1 uncultured Lachnospiraceae bacterium
CGCCCTTGTCACCGGATTTCTCATTTGCAATAATGTGTTTGACTGCCAACGGAAGCTTTGTAATCTGTAAACCCTTCAACCGGATAGTCAAAAAGATGCCCACCACAAGGATCATCACGATTAGGGGGATTCCCCACACAAAATCATCGATTGCTGTCAAGATCTGACTGATTGTTTCTAACATTTGTTCTTCCCTCTCATTTTCTTAAGTTTAGTATATTTTATTTCCCAGAAAAGCCTTCAAAGTAGATTTCTGCGAAACAAAAAAGAGCTGATAATCAATCAGCCCTCCAAAGAGTAGAACATGCATATAGTATGCTCTGTCCTTTTGCCTGAGAGATTAACAGATTTCTCTGCCGTACACCTTCGGCGCCCTGCACTACAGGGACTCTCCAGAGTCTGGGAACTTTTCTTCCCAACAAAGGATACTATATCATACTACATTTTAAGATGCAATCATTATTTTTTACACAACTTAGCAAGAGAATCCTCAAAAGGCGCTCTGGCAATCCCATGCTCGGTCACAATCGCAGTAATGAGCTCATGATCTGTCACGTCAAAAGCAGGATTAAATACCTTCACTCCCTCCGGCGCCATAGGTTCCTGATACCACATTTGGGTCACCTCTTCTGCCGGACGCTGCTCAATCTTAATATCTTCTCCTGTAGCTGTATTTAAATCTATCGTGGAAGTAGGTGCACATACATAGAACGGAACGCCATACCTTTTTGCAACAGTCGCTACCACTGAGGTTCCAATCTTATTTGCCACATCTCCATTGGCTGCTACCCGGTCACAACCCACAAATACTGCATTCACCCAACCGTTTTTCATAACCATGGCTGACATGTTGTCACAGATCAGGGTTACATCCACACCTGCACTGTAAAGCTCATAGGCAGTAAGACGCGCTCCCTGCAAAAGAGGTCTTGTCTCATCTGCAAATACTCTAAAGCCATAACCACGTTCTTGCCCAAGATAAATGGGGGCAGTGGCTGTTCCATATTTGCAGGTGGCCAACTGTCCTGCATTGCAATGGGTAAGGATTCCATCCCCCGGCTTTACCAGACTTAAACCATTTTCTCCGATTGCCTGACATACACGGATGTCTTCCTCCTTGATTTCCCTGGCTTCCTTTCCAAGAATTTCTATAATTTCAGCTACTGTCCGACCGCTTTTATGTGCCTGCCTGCACACCCTGTCCATCCGATTTAACGCCCAGGAAAGATTGACAGCTGTAGGTCTGGCAGAATCCAGATAATCTTTCTGTTTCACAAATTCTTTGTAAAAATTCTCATAATCCGGCTCCACTCCTTTCGCCCGTACCATGTCCTCTACAATTCCTTTTGCAAGCACATAGATTCCCATTGCAGCAGTCACACCGATTGCAGGTGCTCCCCTTACCTTAAGCAGATAAATTGCATCCCAAATCTCCTGCGCCGTATGCAACTTAATTATTTCTGTTTTTCCGGGCAGCTTGGTCTGGTCTATAATTACGACACTATTGTCATTATCATCCAATGCTACTGTTTCATAATCAAGAATACTCATCAAATCCCTTTCTTTCATGTGACTTCTTTATCCCTTCCCCTTTATAGTTATTTTTATTATATCATTCCTATTTTTCCAGTACCCATTTTTCGACGCCAATGTCATATCAGTTGACTTTTGATGTCATTGTAATATCGGCAAATTCGCCCCTACTTGCCTTTAATAAATCCTCCGGCTTTAATTCGATCTGTGAACCGATCCTTCCACCGCTGACAATAATTGTTTCCTGTTCCCTGGCTGTATCATCCAGTCTGGTCACATACTGCTTCTTCATTCCAATAGCAGTACAACCGCCTCTGATATATCCGGTTATGGCATTGATGTCCTTTACATGGACCATGGAAACAGACTTTTCTCCTACTGACTTAGCTGCTTTCTTAAGGTCCAATTCTTCCGCAACCGGAATCACAAACACAAAATAGTTTCTGCTATTTCCCTCTGTCACCAGTGTTTTATATACCTTCTCGTAGGGAAGTGACAGTTTGTCGGCTATCTGGCAACCATCTATAAATTCATCACATTCATAAGTATAGTGTGTAAAGGGAATTTTTTCCTTTTCCAGTATGCGCATTGCATTCGTTTTAATCTCTTTATTTTTTGCCATGTTACTACCCTCATCATCGGTCACTTATTTCTTTTCTGACCATGAATTATTTTATCAATAACATGAGCGAAATGCAATTCTTTGTGTAATTTCTTGCTGGCATCAAGAAAACAAAATGGAACTGCTTCTACAAAATTCACAAGTTACTCTGGCGTTGATTTGAATCTCTCCGCAAGGAGTTTCCAATATCAGTCACACACATTAACGTTACAATCAGGAAGCATCCGGGTATCAAAATCATCCACCATGATCCGGTCATCAAAGCCTGCTGGGACAGTGCCAGCATACTTCCCCAGGAAACAATCTCTAAGGGCAGTCCAATCCCCATGAAGCTCAGCGTGGACTCTGCCACAATTGCAGTGCGCACGTTCATAACCACCATAAACATGATAGAAGGCCAGAAATTAGGCAGAAAATGCCTCCATAATATATGCCAAAAGCTGCCTCCCATACATTTCGATGCAATTACATATTCACTGTTTCTAATCTGGCGCACCTCAGTACGCACTACCTTGGCGATACTCATCCAGCCGGTAATGCCAATGACAATGGAAATACCAATGACACCTGCCCCTCCCAGAACTGCCTGTAGCAAAACAATCATAAGCAGATTGGGAATACTGAGCACAATTTCCACGGCTCGCATGAGGAATGCATCTGCCCTTGGTGATGCTACACCGCTGACAGCGCCAAATAATACTCCAATTGCTGTAGAAATAGCAGTTGCCACAAAGCCTATCAGCAAAGAAACCCTTCCGCCATACCAGATCATAGAAAAGATATCCCGTCCTAACGTATCTGTACCAAACAGAAATTTCCTCCCCGGAGCGACATTACAATGTTCCAAATCCATGTAAGTTGGATTTACAGTCATAATCTGCTCACAAAAAAAACACTCCACAATCATTATCCCAAGAAACAGCATTGATACAACCGGATATTCCTTATACCATTTTCTTTTTGCCCTTAAAGGCTGTTCCTCCACAGTACGGATGCCTGCAAGTTCAAAGTCTTTTTCTGTCACAGCACCTCCACCTCCAAAGCCTCCCCGGTCTTTTCTGCTTTAATACGGGGATCAATGCGTTCATTGATTGCCTGACCAATTATGTTACAGAAAATGACCACAACTCCAGACAAAATGCAAACCAGCATTAAAAGATTATAATCCTTATATCTTGCGCTTTCATAAGCCAGCGTTCCAATGCCCGGATAGGAAAATACCGTTTCTACAATATAGGTTCCACCTAATATATGAGGAATGGAAATTGCCATTATACTTATATAAGATGGCATAACATTTCTAAGACAGTGCCCTAATAGAATCCTAGATCTGCTTAAGCCTTTAGCTTTTGCAAGAAGAACATAATCCGCGCGAACCTCCTCCAAAAGCTTATTACGCACCATGTAAGCATAATACCATATGTGAGAAATAACCACTACGGCAAGGGGAAGAATTAGATGTCTGATTCTGCTAAGCACATCATTACTTTTTCCAATGTCATAGGCACCGCTGCCTGGCAAAATTTTGAAAATCACCGAAAAAACTAAAATGAGCACCAGTGAAAACCAAAACTCTGGAATGCAGCTGCTGATAGTTCCAACTCTGCTTATCATTTTATCCGGCAGTTTATTTTCATACCATACACAAAGAATTCCAACTACCGGTGCAAGCAAAAAAATCAGAAGAAACCCGATACCTCCAAGAAGTAACGTGTTTCCAATACGTCCTCCAATGACTTCCGTTACATCTGTTTTATACTTGTAGGATATTCCAAAGCTTCCATGAAGCGCATTTTGTGCCCAACGAATATACTGGACATAAACTGGATCATTCAGTCCCAGTCTCTCTTCTGCCCATTCTCGTTCTTCCGGACTCATTTTTTCCACACGATCCCCATAATAAGACACCAGAGGATCACCTGGCGCCCATCTTGAAATATAAAAAACAACCAGAGAAAGGAATACAATGCTGATGACAAAACTTAATATTTTTTTAATACAGTAGATCAGTAGTTCAGCTCTTCTGTGCATCATAAACTCCTTTCCTCCTGTTCCGTTCCCTCTTAGGATCGGGTAAGGGAATGGCAGATAACAGTGTACGCGTGTAAGGGTGCTGTGGATTTGAAAAAAGATCACGTGTAGGTGCAAGTTCTACCAGTCTGCCCTGATACATTACCCCTACTCGATCACAAAGATATTCTACCATCGCCAAGTCGTGTGATATAAAGAGGAATGTAAATCCGTGTTCCTTCTGTAAATGCTTAAAAAGGTTGATAATCTGCGCCTGAATCGATACATCAAGAGAGGCGATGGGTTCGTCTGCCACTAAGAGCTCCGGTTCCATGGAAAGAGCTCTTGCAATTGCAATGCGCTGCCTTTCTCCCCCCGAAAGCTCTGGCGGATATTTATCCAGACACCCTGCATCCATCCCTACATAGTGAAGCTGGAACTCTGCCTCTGCCCTCGCTGAGCCCCGCGGCGTATGTACATGATTTATGCGAAGCGGTTCCGCAATAATATCCACTGCCTTCATTCTCTGATTGATACTGGATGTGGAATCCTGAAAAATCAACTGCCGTTTGGTCTGAAGCATTTTTTTGTGTTCCTTAAATTGTCGCCTGTCGCAGGTATCAATTCCCTTGTATAAGATTCTTCCGGCGGTAGGCTGATATAAATTCATGATACATCTCGCCAGCGTAGACTTTCCTGCACCCGACTCTCCCACCAAACCCAGAATTTCCCCTTTTTTAATTTGAAAGGATACCTGATCCACTGCACAAATTGCTGTTTTTCTATTTAGTTTGAAATGGTGTGTTACATTTTGAACATCAATAAGAATTTCTGACATCAGAAACCATTCCTCCAACCGGTGAAACAATTTTAGGTGCTTGCTCATGAAGAAGCCATGTAGCCGCATAATGTGTATCTGTAATACGGAACATAGGCGGCATTTCCTTATAATCGATTTCAAGGGCATATTCATTACGACACGCAAACGCATCCCCCATGGGTGGATTGATCAGCGTAGGCGGCATGCCCGGTATGGTATACAATTCATCTCTGCCTTTAGAAAATGCAGGAAGCGATCGCAGCAACCCCCATGTATAGGGATGTCTCGGATCATAATAGACTTCCTCTGCCGTACCTATTTCCACAATCTTGCCTGCATACATCACGGCAACTCTGTCAGCCACACTTGCCACTGCCCCCAGGTCATGGGATACAAGTATCACTGACATTTTATTATTTTTCTGTATTTCTTTTAGAAGCTCAAGAATCTGAGACTGAATTGTTACGTCAAGAGCAGTAGTGGGTTCATCTGCCAGCAGTATCTTTGGATTGCCAGCTAGCGCAATTGCCATCACAATACGCTGGCGCATACCTCCGGAAAGCTCGTGGGGATAGGAAAAATAGCGTTCCTCTGGATGATCAATTTTTACCTGCTTCATCAGTTCTATTACTCTCTCGTGCACCTTAACTGAAGCCCGTCTTTTGCCGTACAATCCGGTTTGAATAGAAACCGCTTCCCCAATCTGCTTTCCCACAGTAATTGTAGGATTTAAAACCGTCATCGGATCCTGAAAAATCATTGAAAAAACGTTTCCACGAAGTTTTTGCATATCACGCTCACAGTACCCTGTAATATCCTCCCCGTCTACAATAATATTGCCTGACTTTATTCTGGAATTACCATGTAAAAGTTTCATGATAGATTTACAGAGAACGCTTTTCCCGCAGCCTGATTCTCCCACCAACGCCAGAATTTCTCCCGAGTGAAGGTTAAAGGATACATCTCGCACTGCCTGAATTTCTCCTCGGCGTGTATCGAAGCTTATGGATAGATTTCTCACTTCCAACAGATCTTTCATAAGGCTCCTCCCAAATGATAAGCACTATTTCTCCTTAAGGTGTTATGGTCCATTCTGTAACATTCCAGAAAATTCCAACACCATGATGTCCCATAACAGTATTGGCAGAAATTCCCTGAATTCCGGATTTAGCCACATAATTCGCATCTATGTAACAGATAAAGGCAAACGCAGGGTCATTAGCAAGTGCATCCTGAAATTCAGCATATGCTTCTGAGCGCACCTTGGGATCATCAGACTGACGTGCTCTGGTCAAATATTGATCCACCAGCTCATTGGAATACCCCGAATAATTGGCTCCCTTGTCAGTGCCAAACACCTTATAGGTATGGTCATCTGCATCAAAGGGACTTCCCCACCCAATAAGATAAGCCATCTGGCCTCCCCAGTCTACCTGTGTTGGAATGTCAACAGACACATCCATTCCAATTTCCTTCAGCTGCTGTGCTACAATCTGTGCCATATCAATGCGCACCTGATCACCGGCACCAACGCTGATCACAAAACCTATCTTTTCACCGTTTCGATAATAGAAACCATCTTCTCCCATCTTACATCCGACAGATTCCAGTATTTCCTTTGCCTTATCCGGATTGTAATTGTAATGTTCCACATTTTCATTATTATAAACATTTCGCTGAAGTGGTCCGTATGCAACCATACCCTGTCCCAGCAGGACCGCATCAATTATTGCCTGCCGGTCAATCCCGTAGCAGACTGCCGGAATCAGATCCCGATTATTCTGCCAGTATTGATTCCAAAAATTAAATAATATTCCCCTGTAATCAGACGTTTTCATATCATAGCATACAAAATCTTCATCATTTGCAAAGCCCTTTGCATCTCTGGGCGTAAGAAGCGCCAGATCCAATTCACCGGAACGTAGCTGGAGGGCTTTGGCGTTGTCATCAGGAACAATCTTAAAAACTATGGTATCAATGTTAGGTTCCCCCTGGAAATAGTCTTTATTCTTTTCCAATGTAATTGCCTGTCCCTCATCCCAGTCTGCCAGCTTATATGGTCCTGTTCCTACCGGCTTCTTAAAGAAATCCGATGTCTGCATATCCTCTCCCTTGAGCAAATGCTCAGGAAGGACAGCCATCGTCATATAGTCTAGAAAAGCCACATTGGGAGCTGAAAGCTGAAAAGCAATTGTATAATCATCAATAATTGTTATCTTTTCCACGTCCTCATAATTCGGAGCATTTTCCGAACCATTATCAGGATTCATGATGGCCTCAATCGTAAACTTCACATCTTCTGCCGTAAAAGGCTCTCCGTCATGCCAACTTACATTTTCCTCAAGATGAAAAGTGTAAGCACAGGTTGTTTCGTCAAATTCCCAGCTTTTTGCCAGTCTGGGAATTACCTCATTTTCTCCATTGTGTGCAGTCAGACCATCAAAGATCAAAATATTGATTTCCCCATGCTCATCCATCGCAGGGTTAATGCGAGTATAGTCTCCACTGCCATAAACCAAAACATCCTGCTTAGAAGATTTTTTATTACCACATGCAGCAAAGACAGGTATCATCATCAAAACCATTATAAGTACCAGAATTTTTTTCATTTTATTGTTCCTTTCTTTTAGCGAAAAAAGGGCATATGACTCTCTACCGAAAAGCCATATGCCTTCATAGCATATAAATCCAAACAACATTACATTCTTATCGGGTACTTCTGTCTCCCTTGCTCTGCTTCATGCAGATGCATTTAAAAGTGTATCAATAAGAAACACAATTGTCAAGACAGATTATTAGATTACTCATAGATGCTTTTTAACTTGACAATGTGTCCAAAGCTTTCAAACTTCTCATATGTGCAAAATGATATATTTTTATGTAAAAAAGAGCCGCAAGAGAGGTTCACTTCAACTTCATCTTACGGCCATTTTTATCTGATTGTATTAATTATAATTTATTTTGCAGCAATTTCTGCTTTTAACTTTTCTGTCAATGCAGGAAGGATCTTGTTTAAGTCACCAACGATACCATAATCAGCTACTTCAAAGATAGGAGCTGTTTCATCTTTATTGATTGCAATGATGATATCGGATTCTTCCATACCAGCTACGTGCTGAATTGCTCCAGAAATACCAATTGCAAAGTATACATTAGGACGAACTGTCTTACCAGTCTGACCAACCTGTAAATCCTTAGGCTTCCAACCAGCATCTACTACTGCACGGGAACAGCTTACTGTACCACCAAGAACTTCTGCAAGATCTTCAAGAAGTTTGAAGTTCTCAGGTGATCCAACACCACGTCCACCAGAAACTAAAATCTTAGCGTCCATAATATCAGCTACATCAGAAACTGCTTTAACAACCTTTAAGATTTCAACATACTTGTTGTCAGGTGTAAATCCAGGATTGTAATCAATGACTTCTGCCTTTCTGCCTGCTTCCTTGGGTGCTTTCTGCATAACGCCAGGACGAACTGTAGCCATCTGAGGACGGAAATCAGGGCAAGCAATGGTAGCAATTGTGTTACCACCGAATGCAGGACGGGTCATAAGCAGCTGATTGTGAAGCTGTTCTTTTCCAGGAATAGGATTAATCGGGAAATCACCGATTTCAAGCTGTGTACAGTCTGCTGTTAAACCTGTATGAATTCTTGCAGATACTCTAGGACCAAGGTCACGACCAATTGCTGTAGCACCTACTAAAAAGATTTCAGGTTTAAATTCGTTGATTACAGATGACAGTGCATGTGCATAGGGCTCTGTTCTGTATTCCTTTAATTCAGGGTCATCTACAACGATAACCTTGTCAGCACCGTACTCAGCAAGCTCATCTGCCAGTCCCTTTACATCGCTACCAACCAATACTGCTGTTACTTCTGTGCCTAAATCTTTGGCAAGATCTTTTCCTTTGCCAATCAATTCTAAAGCGATTCCGCTAATTACGTTATCTACCTGCTGAGCGAAGACAAATACGCCCTTATAATCTTGAATATTCATTTTGAACCTCCATATTTTTCCTAATTGAAGTAAACTCTAAACCCTTGGGGTTTTATTAGATAACATGTTTTACTTTCAGCTTGTCAATGATGTAGTCAACGGATTCAGCTGCATCCAGAGTAACCTTTTCGCCGGCACCCTTTCTTACCTTATCAGATGCTTTTGCAATCTGTGTAGGTGAACCCTTAAGACCAAGGTTAGAATCTTCTACATCCTTCAGGTCAGCTCTGCCCCATA
The DNA here is from genome assembly GCA_945868485.1 of uncultured Lachnospiraceae bacterium. Classification (GTDB taxonomy): domain Bacteria; phylum Bacillota; class Clostridia; order Lachnospirales; family Lachnospiraceae; genus Suilimivivens. Next base: position 9,223 of record CAMBLS010000030.1, read on the forward strand.
CGGTAATGTCAGCTTTGTAAGCATCGAAAATTCCGCCGGGAGTCATGTAACGAGGCTCATTTAATTCAGCAAGTGCTGTAATTAAGCAAGGCATTTTTGCCTTTAATACATGATATCTGTCATCATACTGACGCTCAACGATTACGCTGTCGCCTTCAATTTCAATCTTCTGTGCATAGGAAATTACCGGGATTCCCAAATGCTCGGAAATCTGAGGTCCAACCTGTGCAGTATCACCATCGATAGCCTGACGACCAGTGATGATGAGATCATATTCCAAGTTACGGATTGCTCCAGCAAGTGTCTGGGAGGTTGCCCATGTATCAGCGCCGCCGAGTACTCTGTCAGTTACCAAAATTCCCTTATCTGCGCCCATTGCCATTGCTTCACGAAGAACTTCTTCTGCCTTGGGAAGACCCATGGTTACTACAGTTACTTCTGCGCCATACTGATCTTTTAATCTAAGTGCTGCTTCCAAACCTGCCTTATCATCAGGGTTCATGATTGTGAGCATTGCACCTCTGTCAAGTGTACCATCGGGATTAAATTTAACGCCGCCCTTGGTATCAGGTACCTGTTTAACACAAACAACGATTTTCATTGTATTATCTCTCCTTATTTATTCATATTAATTTATTTGAGGTTTCCGCTTTTCGTAAGCCGGCACTCGAAAACGCTTCGTTTCTGGCTTACCTTCCGTAAGCCGGCACTCGAAAACGCTTCGCATTTTCTCGTTCGCGGTGCAGCGCTGCACCGCTCTTTGAAATTTGTCTTCTCCATCTGCTCCTGCAAGCAGGGCATCTGTACAATCCCAATTTCAAACCGTCTTACTTAAGCAATGAACCGGAGATGACCATTCTCTGTACTTCGGATGTACCTTCGTAAATCTCTGTAATCTTAGCATCTCTCATCATACGCTCTACATCGTATTCTCTGATGTAACCATAACCACCATGAAGCTGAACAGCCTTGGTTGTTACTTCCATAGCAACTTCTGCTGCATATAATTTAGCCATAGCTGCCTCTACAGAGTAAACCTTCTGTGTTGCTTTAGCCATAGCTGCTCTGTAAACCATCATCTGAGCTGCCTGAACCTTGGTAGCCATATCAGCTAACTGGAACTGTGTATTCTGGAATGCGCCGATTGCTCTGCCGAACTGTTTTCTTTCTTTTACATATTCAATTGTTCTGTCCAGTGCACCTTCTGCAATACCAAGTGCCTGAGCTGCAATACCGATACGTCCACCATCCAGTGTATGCATAGCGATACCAAATCCCTTGCCTTCCTGTCCTAACAGGTTTTCCTTAGGAATGCGGCAATCTGTAAAGATTAATTCATATGTGGATGAACCACGGATACCCATCTTCTTTTCTTTTGTACCAAAGGTAAATCCAGGTGTTCCTTTTTCTACGATAAATGCAGAAATCATCTTCTTACTTCTGCCTTTTGCATCTGTTACAACGCTTGTTACAGCAAAAATAACATAAATATCTGCTTCCTTACCGTTTGTGATGAAAATCTTGGAACCATTCAGTACCCACTCATCACCATCTAAAACAGCCTTGGTCTGCTGTCCCTGTGCATCTGTTCCGGCACCGGGCTCAGTTAAACCAAAAGCACCTAACTTCTCGCCCTTTGCAAGGGGTACCAAGTATTTCTGCTTCTGCTCTTCTGTACCATATGTCTGGATAGGATCACAGCAAAGAGAGGTATGAGCGGATACGATAACACCTGTCGTACCGCAAACCTTGGAGAGTTCTTCTACACACATAGCATAGGTGAGGGGATCACAACCCTGTCCACCATATTCCTTGGGAACCGGAATTCCAAGGAAACCTGCTTTTGCCATTTTTTCAACAGTTCCTCTGGGGAAAACTTCTGTCTCATCAACTTCCTGTGCCAGAGGCTTTACTTCTTTTTCTGCAAACTCTTTAAAAAGAGTTCTAGCCATTTCATGTTGTTTAGTTAACATAAAATCCATGTTCTTGATTCCTCCATTAATTATGATAAATTGTATTTTGCTTGCTATAGAACTTTGACCTACTGAGCATCAACAGGGGTTTTGGTTCTATCTGCATTGTACACATAGAATCCCTTGCCACTCTTAACACCAAGATTGCCACCACGAACCATCTTGCGAAGCAGAGGACATGCGCGATATTTACTGTCACCTGTCTCATTATAAAGAACATCCATAATAGCAAGACAAATGTCCAAACCGATGAAATCGCCCAGTTCCAAAGGACCCATGGGATGATTTGCACCAAGCTTCATAGCAGCATCAATGCCTGCGATATCAGAAACGCCTTCCATCTTAATGAAAGCAGCTTCGTTGATCATAGGGATCAGAATACGATTTACAACAAAACCTGCTGCTTCATTAACCTGAACAGGAGTCTTACCAATTTCTTCGGAGATTTTCTTAATGGTATCAACAGTTTCTGCGGGAGTATTCACACCTGCAATTACCTCAACCAGCTTCATACGATCTGCAGGATTGAAGAAGTGCATACCAATCATAGGACGATTTAAGCCATTTCCGATTTCTGTGATAGAAAGACTGGATGTATTGGATGCAAAAACGCACTCAGGCTTTACAATCTTATCCAGTTCAGCAAATGTAGTTTTCTTAACTTCCATATTTTCAAATGCTGCTTCAACAATTAAGTCACAGTCAGCACAGAGATCCTCTTTCAGTCCCGGTGTAATTTTTGCAAGAATTGCATCTACTGCTTCCTGTGTCATTTTTCCTTTTTCAACGAGCTTTGCGTAGCCCTTTTCAATTTTAGCTTTTCCGCCGTCAGCCCACTCCTGCTTGATATCGCAGAGTGCAACCTCATATCCTTCAACCTGAGCAAATGCTTTTGCAATACCCTGTCCCATGGTACCTGCGCCAATAACGCCTACTTTCATTCTCATATCCTCCTAAACTTATATTGGTTTGTATTTTCCACTGCCTTTCGGCAATGTTAAAATCATGCTTGATTTAGCAATTCTTAAAAGGCTCTTTTACCTTTTCCTTATTCTTATCAAGGAAGAATGCCATACCATACTTCTGATCTTCAGTTTCAAAGCAGTCACCAAAGAGCTTCTCTTCGATTACAATTGCCTGATCCATATCAACATCAAGACCATCATTGATTGCTTTCTTACAGTTACGTACTGCAATAGGAGCATTTTTCGCAATACCTGCTGCCATCTTTTCTGCTGCGGGCAACAGTTCTTCCTGTGTATAAACAGCATTTACAAGACCAATTCTTAAAGCTTCATCAGCCTTGATATTTCTTGCTGTGTAAATCATCTGTTTCGCCATTCCAGCACCCACAAGACGGGCAAGTCTCTGTGTTCCGCCGAAACCAGGGGTGATGCCAAGACCAACCTCAGGCTGTCCGAATACTGCATTATCAGAACAGATTCTGATATCACAGCTCATGGAAATCTCACAACCACCACCAAGTGCAAAACCATTAACAGCTGCAATCACGGGAATGGGGAATGTTTCAAGCTTACGGAATACATCATTACCCTTCTTTCCGAAAGCTTCACCTTCTGCTTTAGTCAATGTACTCATTTCACCGATATCTGCACCTGCTACAAAGGATTTCTGTCCTGCACCTGTCAGAATCAGACATCTTACTTCATCAAGATTAACTGCATCCAAAGTCTGATCCAGTTCTTCCAGAACTGCTGAGTTTAAAGCATTTAATGCCTTCTCACGGCTGATGGTAATAATGCCGTATGCACCTTTTTGTTCGTATACGATAAATTCCATTTTCGTAACTCCTTTTCCTTTTCTTCTTATACGAGACATAGAACTTCTCAGGCAGCACTTATGTCTGCCCTAGAAGTTCCCTTAAATGTTTTAGTCTTCAATTTTAACGATTGTGGAGCATCCCATACCGCCACCGATACACAGGGTTGCAAGACCAGTCTTAGCACCCTTAGCCTGCATCTCGTGAAGCAGTGTAACGAGGATACGGCATCCTGAAGCACCAACCGGATGTCCAAGTGCAATTGCACCGCCGTTAGGATTCAGCTGCTTGTCAACATCAATTCCAAGATCCTTACCAACTGCAACAGACTGTGCTGCAAAAGCTTCATTTGCTTCGATAATATCAAAGTCTTCAATCTTCATACCAGCCTTAGCCATAACCTTCTTAGTAGAAGCAACAGGACCGATACCCATAACCTCAGGTCTTACACCTGCAAGCGCGCCTGCTACGAAAGTAGCCATGGGCTTAACGCCTAATTCTTTTGCCTTTTCTTCGCTCATTACAACGATTGCTGCTGCACCGTCATTGATACCTGATGCATTACCTGCTGTAACAAATCCATCAGGATTGATAGGGCGAAGCTTAGCAAGACCTTCAATAGTAGAGCCTGCACGAGGACCTTCATCTACCTTGAATTCAACCATTTCTTTTTTCTTCTTAACCATCACAGGTACGATTTCTGCATCAAAAGCACCTGACTTCTGAGCTGCTTCTGCCTTCAACTGACTCTTTAATGCAAACTCATCAAGTTCTTCTCTTGTAAGTCCCCACTCTCTACAGATATTGTCTGCAGTTGTAATCATATGATAGTCATTGAATGCATCCCACAGAGCATCCTTAATCATGGTATCAACTAAAACACCATTGTTCATTCTATATCCGAAACGTGCCTGAGGAACTGCATAAGGAGCCATAGACATATTTTCCATACCACCTGCAACTACGATGTCTGCATCTCCTGCCATAATCATCTGTGCTGCCTGGTTTACACAGTTAAGACCGGAACCACATACAACGTTCATGGTAACAGCAGGTACTTCAATCGGTAATCCTGCTTTAATGGAAGCCTGACGGGCAACATTCTGTCCCTGTCCTGCCTGGATAACACATCCCATATAAACCTGATCTACAGCTTCAGGTGCTACACCTGCTCTGTTTAAAGCTTCTTTGATTACGATTGCACCAAGTTCTGCAGCGGGTACTGTGCTTAATGAACCACCCATAGTTCCAATTGCTGTACGACATGCACCGGCTAAAACTACTTTCTTTGCCATTATTTCTTTCCTCCGTTTGATTATAAACTTATATTTTTTAGTGATTACAATGATTGTTAATTTTTTATCATTGCCAACAAATTCATTATATCATAGGGCATTTATTTTTGCAATCCATTACATCTGCTATTTGCGAAAAAAGGTTGTCTGAATCATGGATTTTCCTCATATATTCAATTCCTTAAGAAGAACTTCCCTATATCCGGCTTCTTTGGCTGCCTTTAACAAATCCTCATTGCGTGACTGTTCCGATAAAAGGAAAATCAGTTTGCCCATTCGATTACTTCCTTCTTCTCTTCCTTCTTCCCGTTCATTGTCAGAAAAGAAAGCGGTAGACCTCATATCTCTTCCATAAACAACGAGATACGACTACCGCCTCTTATATTTACTTGTTAAGTTTGTTCACTCTGTATATTTAGATATTCAACCAAATATTAGTATATGTTCTCACAACTACATATAATATATTTAAGAAATCCATTTAAAATTATCCCGTCCTGCTCCTATCTCAAAATGGTATTTTACAATTCCAAGATCAAGCTTCGTATAAAAACCGATTCCAGCTTTTGCGGATACCTGATTCCCTTCAAATGAAAACACAAATTTTTGTTGATTCATTGCCGTAGGAGCAAGCAGAGCTGCTTTAACGCCATTTTGGAACCACTCCGGCATCTCTACATCTGCCTTTGTTACCTCCTCTATTGGTCTGGATTTATGCGGAATACCTGACGTTTCACCATACCCAAGTGAAATAACCACACAGAGTTTTTCTCCTTTATCAACCACAAAAGCTGTCTTTATTTTGCTGTATGACATCGCTACCCAGCAGGTATTCAGCCCCAACTGCTGTGCTAAAAGTACAAGCCGTTCTCCATAATAGCCACACTTTTCTTCAAGCTCTGCATTCTTTTTTCCAATCATTGCAATATAGTTTATTACACCGCTAAACTTTCCATAATGTGCCATAAAACTGTCGAAAGCTTTTGGTTCATTGGAAATCAGCTGAATATGAAGCCCGCTTTCCATATTGCAATTTTTGATCTCTTCCTGAAGTGCGGAAACAACTGCTGCTTCCAAGGGCTTGTTTTTGTACTGACGGACACTGTGTCTTTCCTCCATTGCTTCTGCTAAATTCATTTCTTTTTCCTCCGTTTAAATTTAATGTCAATACCGGCTCCTGTCCGGCAGTTGTTCCATAATCATTTTTGCATGATTCAACATATTAATCAGTCTGTTCATTGCTTCCATATCCGCATCAAAATAATAATAGTTTTTTGTTGCTTCACGACGCATTTTTAGAATCCCCGCATCTTTGAGTATCTGAAGATGGTGAGACACTGCCGGGCGAGAAAGATGTGTCTTTTCCGTTATTGTACCAACACGCACACCATCACACTGCTCCATTCTCATCATCTCAAGCATAAGATGTTGGCGATTTTCATCTCCAAGAGCAATGAGTATCTTCTGGCAGCTTTCAAATTCCTCCGCAAGAGTTCTGATATTTTTGTATTGAGAATCCAACTCCTTTCCCTCCCTTGTTCATTTGCTCAAACCATTATACCACTATTATTTTTGAAAAATACATTGGTAAAGAAAATCAAGACGATTCATTTTGCATCGCTGATATGTTTTATCTACTTATGCCATTCAAAATAGTGAAAGCTGAGCATTTAACAAAAACAGTGACATAGATTTCTCCATGCCACTGTTTTTGTTTTACATGCAATTTCCTTTAATAGGTATACAGCTGGTTCCAATAATTTGTACCATTTACATCCTGATAATAGCCTACACCAATCTTTGTAAATTTAGCATGTCTGTCGGCTGCCTGTGCAGTAAGGGGTGATACCACCACCGTCATGGCTGTTGCTGCTGTTAATGTAAGTAATACTGATTTTTTCATTTTTCCCTCCTTCTTAACCAGAAACAACCAGCTATTAGAGTTATGTTGTTTCATTTTTATTGCGTAATTATTACATATTTATTACATTGACATATTATCATAGCATATCACTTAAATAAACAGGTAGGTTCTGGAAACAACAAAAGGCGACACAAAAAACTCTTCATTTTCTGTGTCGCCTTTCTATTATCCCAACTTTATTTATGTATTAACTGATTGCTTCTTTACTAACCTCACAAATTGCCTGTATCTTCGCCTTTTCTACAGGAGATTCTTCTTTCTCCGATTCCTCAGAACTTTTTCTTTCTTCTATGCTGAGCGTCTCTGTGGTATTATCTTCTGTCTTCTTATTAAGGAAGCAATCCTTGAATTCCGTTTCCAAAAGTTCTCTGGTAATCGTATTAACCATCCTCCTTTTACGTCCTGCAAACACTTTTTTGATAGAACTTCCTTCAAAAATATCCATTTCAGTCTTTGCGAGAATATACCTCTCTCTATCTGTAATTACTGTTTTTAATTCGTCACGTATCTGCTTAACCAAACTTTCCTGGGAACAGTCCAACTGTAATTTTACCAATTGACTTCTGGCAGACTTACTTTCTGTTTCTTCCTTCTTTATCCCGGTTGATACGGGACGTATCTTCAACAGCAAAGCTGCAACTCCATTAATCAATCCAACTAATAGTTCAATTACCGCTACAAACAGATTAACAAATGCCTTCAGAAGATTTTTCATTGTCTGATATATCATATCCATAACCGTACAGTCCTTTCCTGCTTTATCTTTTATATTCTAACACATTATATAGGAAATGGAAACTACATCTTGTGCTGCACCCCAAAACATATGTGAAC
>CAMBLS010000031.1 GCA_945868485.1 uncultured Lachnospiraceae bacterium
CTCGTTGCTTTTTCTTTTTAATAATTTCCAGCTTCAACCATAAGGTCTAACATTACATAATCTGAAACTGCCGGATCTCCTTCTACAGCGCCTGCTGCGATGAAGTCTTTCTTCTGAAGTTCATAGTAGCCTTCTACTGTACCATCTGCTGCACCTGCTGCAACCTCTTTACCTGTAAGCCACTTAGCATCGCCTCTCTGCTCAAATACAGTTGCAGAATCCTGAGCTACCTGCTTTGCTACTAATTCAGCTGTTTCTTCCTGATGCTCTGTTGCTGCATAGTCCATAGCTTTGAATAATGCTGTTGTGAAACGAACTAAGATGTCTCTGTTCTCTTCTGCATATGTAGGCATTGCAATCCAGCTTGCTAAAGATACACTCTGATCTGAGAATGTCATGTTATCTGTAAGCTTTGTAGCATTAGGCATTTCTTCCAGAATCTTCAAGCTGTTTGGTGACCATGTTGCACAAGCATCTACACCACCTGAAAGCATTGCAGTAACGATAGCTGCTGCATCCATATCTACAGCTTCAATATCATTCATAGTCATGTTGTACTTTGTTAAGGATTTTACCAAGATATCTTCACTGGAGCTTCCTGAAGAATAAGCAACCTTCTTGCCAGCTAAATCTTCTACTTTAGTAATTCCTTCGCCACCAATCAGAGCATCACCGTTAGAGATGTGTGAAAGTGCAAAGATAGTTGCCTTTCCATTGATGCAAAGCTTGTGAGCGCCCTGTCCGATATAACCGATATCAATACTTCCGGACTCCATAGCTGCTATAATAGTAGGTCCATCCTGGAATTCTGTAAGATTTACAGTGATTCCCATTTCTTCCATATATCCCTGTGCAATGGCATTTTCGATTGCCCAAAGGCTACCGTAGTTAGGCATATATGCAACATTCAATGTTACTGGATCATAACTGGGTGCTTCTTCTGCTGGAGCTTCTGCTTCTGCTTCGGCAGGTGCTTCCTCTGCTGGAGCCTCTTCCTTTGTTTCTGTAGCTGCGGCAGGAGCCTCTGTCTTTCCACATCCTGCGAGCAAGCTGGCTGTCATTACAACTGCCATCAGTACGCTAAATAATTTCTTTTTCATTTTTTGCCTCCTTGATTAAATTCATTCTATGCTTTAAAACCGTCTTACGGTCTACAGCCTTTTATTTTCTGACTTCCAGATATTCCTGATATACCTGACTCCAAATATGGTTCTTCAGTTCCAGGAACTCGGGTGTCATCTTTGTTTCCTGGGTACGAGGATAAGGGATATTAATATCTACGATCTCCTTAATTCGTCCCGGTCTTGCACTCATGATGATAACCTTCTGTGCCAGAATAATTGCTTCATCTACATCATGAGTAATAAAGAAGCAGGTCTTCTGTTCTTTTTCCCATGTTTCCAAAAGTTCTGTTTGAAGCTGGGTTCTCGTCTGTGCATCCAGTGCTCCAAAAGGCTCATCCATCAAAAGAATGGAAGGATTTACAGCATATGCTCTGGCAATGGCAACTCTCTGTTTCATACCACCGGATAACTCCTTGGGATAGTGATTTACGAAATCTTCAAGCTGCACCATCTTTATGTATTTCATTGCAATGTCTTCTGCTTCCTGACCTTTAATGCCTTTTAAATTAAGACCAAACATAACATTCTTTTTTACAGTCATCCAAGGAAACAATGCATACTGCTGGAAAACGACGCCTCGCTCTGTTCCTGTTCCCTTTACTTCTTTTCCATCACAGTATACTGCTCCGGAAGAAGGCTCCAAAAGCCCTGCAATGATATTCAGCAGTGTAGACTTACCACAACCTGAAGGACCTACCACACATATAAACTCATTTTCCATAATGTCAAGGTTTACACCGTTTAACGCAATCATTTCACCGTTACGTGTATCATATACCTTCCTGACATTATCAATTTTAACTTTTATATTTCTCTCTTTTCCTGCCATCCTGTGAACCTCCTCTCTAAGAATTTAACAAATTTTTCAACCAGCATACCAATAATACCGATAATGATAATATAGAGAAGCATAGGCTCTGATTCAAAACTGTTGTTCAAGGACCTGATACGCATTCCCAAACCTGCAACAGCTCCAGTGGATTCTGCAGCGATCAGAGTTGTAAGTGCAGTAGAACTTCCCAGTCTGATTGCTGTAATGATAAACGGAAGAGTAGCCGGAGCAATTACCTTAAGAAAAATATCCTTATCCGTTGCACCCAGTACTCTTGCTGCTTTAATCAGCGTCTCATCTACGTTGATAACACCTTGATAAATCGTAACTGTCATAATCAGAAAAGTAGCTATGGTAATAACGATAATCTGTGGCTTCCGTCCAACACCTGCGGAAATTACAACAAGAGGCACATATGCCAAAGGAGGAATATTTCGGATGAACTGAATCCAAGGTTCAATAATATTTCTAACCGGAACATACCATGCCATCAAAATTGCAACCGGAAGCGAAAGAGCAAAACCGATCATAAATCCTGCCACTACCGATATAAGACTGCTTGAAATATCCGTCCACAAAACGCCTCTTTCAATCATCGTCTTAATGGAACCCAAAGTGACAACTACATTGGGAAAGCTTCGTGCTGTCTTAGGATTTAATGACAAGAGATACCATAACAGCATAGCTGCTGCAAAAGAAATCAGTAACCATGCCCACTTGGGGATTTTGTTGCCCTTATTCTTTTTTTTCATTTTCCTCAATTCCTTTCTTCTTATTTTTTTCTGATACTTCTATCATAGCACTTTTGAAAAAAAAGAAAAGGTAGATTTTTTTTCATCCTTTTTCTGTCAGGCAAGAAAACGACACATATTATAAATGTTGATACCAATGATAATTACCATCAGTCCCATAAATAAAAGATCTACTTTCCGACTGTCAATTTTTTTATTGATTAGTCGGCCACAGAAACCACCCAAAATTCCTCCTCCTGCCATCAGAACCAGTAAGAACCCTGAAAAATCCGGTATGGTAGCCGTGATGATTGAGTTTCCAAGACTGGTAATCTGAGAAAACAAAATAATATACAGGGAATTTTGTGCCGCTGTCTTGGTTGGCATAGAAAAGAAATAAAACAGCACCACCAGATTAATGGGACCGCCACCAATTCCTAAAAAGGAGGAAAGAATCCCCAGAATACCCCCTACCAAAAAGCATACTGCTATATTTGTCACATGTTTTGTTTTTACTTTTTCTTTATTAATAGTATAAATCAAAGTTCCCAGCGTTACCAATAACAGACAGGCTGCTTGAATAGCACCTACATAATTTTGATCAAAGGATTTTACAAGCACCTGAAACAGACTTTTTCCAAGAATTCCACCCACTGCCGCTCCTATGGCTAAAGGTGTTCCTATTCGCATATCTACCAGAGATTCTTTCTTTAGCTTGGATACGACAAAAGAATAGGTACTCATAGCAAGCACAGTGCAGCCGGACAGGAAACTAATCGTTTTCACATCCAATATCCCTAAAGAATCTAAAAGCGGCTTAATAATCACTCCGCCTCCAATACCACAAATTGCTCCTACAATGGAAGCTAAAAAACTTACTATAAAAAAAATGACGTATACCATAAGCTCTCCCTTCTCTTACATATTAAATAAATAAGATATTTCTAATTTCTGGTAATTATCCATCTATTATCAGGTTCTTATTCTAACATAGAAATCTGTAATTGCAAGTTGTAAATATGGATTATAAGCCAAATTTTATTGAAATAGACCTGTGATTGCCCTATAATAAATTCATATAATTAAAATCAAAAATAAAAAAAGTTTGTTTGCAAAACAGAGAGGTAATAAAATGAATATTGTTTTACTTTCCGGGGGGTCAGGCAAGCGGTTATGGCCACTCTCAAACGACATCCGTTCAAAGCAGTTTATTAAAATTTTTAAAACAGAAGATGGTACTTATGAATCAATGGTGCAGCGTGTATACCGTCAGATTCGTAAGGTGGATGCAGATGCAACCGTAACCATTGCCACATCCAAGACACAGGTTTCCGCTATCAACAACCAGCTAGGAGAAGGTGTAGGAATTTCCGTAGAGCCCTGCAGAAGAGATACCTTTCCTGCAATTGCGCTTGCAACAGCTTACCTTCATGATGTGCAGGGTGTTTCCGAAGAGGAATCTGTTGTTGTCTGCCCCGTAGATCCTTATGTGGAGGATGACTATTTCGAAAAACTAAAAGAACTCAGCGCGCAGGCTGATAAAGGAGAAGCAAATCTGGTTCTGATGGGTATTGAACCTACCTATCCCAGTGAAAAATACGGTTATATTATTCCTGAAAGCCATGATGCAATCAGCAATGTTTCCACTTTCAAGGAAAAACCTGATGTAGAGACCGCCAAAAACTATATCTCTCAGGGTGCTCTTTGGAATGGCGGTGTTTTTGCCTATAAGCTAAAATATGTGCTTGACAAAGCACACGAATTAATTGATTTTACAGACTACCAGGATCTGTTTTCCAAATATGATACTCTTACCAAGATTAGTTTTGACTATGCAGTGGTAGAAAAAGAGGACAAAATTCAAGTAATGCGCTTTGCCGGTCAATGGAAGGATCTTGGGACATGGAATACCCTTACAGAAGCAATGGAAGAATCTAATGTAGGAGAAGCCATGATGAATGAGAAATGTGAAAACGTCCATATCATCAATGAGCTTGGTGTTCCTATTTTGGCCATGGGACTAAGTGACGTGGTTATCTCTGCCAGCCCCGACGGAATTCTGGTTTCCGATAAAGAACAGTCCAGCTACATCAAACCCTTTGTTGACAAGCTTGATCAGCAGATTATGTTTGCCGAAAAGTCCTGGGGGAGCTTCCGGGTATTAGATGTAGAGGAAGAGAGTATGACCATTAAAGTTATCTTAAATCCCGGTCATAAGATGAATTATCACAGTCACAAAAACAGAGATGAAGTGTGGGTGGTTACTTCTGGAAATGGACATACCATTGTAGACGGTATGGAACAAGAGGTTTCTGCTGGAGATGTGATTACCATGCAGGCAGGATGTCGCCATACCGTAATTGCAGATACTGAATTAAAATTAATCGAAGTTCAATTGGGCAAGGAGATCAGTGTCCATGACAAGCAAAAATATGCACTTGAATAAGCCTTTCTTATTAAAACCGGCCAGTAAGGATTACTTATGGGGTGGAAGACGTTTAAAGGATGATTTTGCCAAGGAAACAGACTTAACTCCACTGGCAGAGACCTGGGAGTGTTCCACTCATCCTGACGGTCCAAGCATCATTGCAAGTGGCAAGCATACAGGAAAAACGCTTACAGACGTTTTGAAAAAACATCCCGAATATATAGGAACACATCCCGAAAATAAAAATGAATTGCCGATCCTGATTAAATTTATCGATGCTAAAAAAGATTTGTCCGTTCAGGTCCATCCCGATGATGCTTATGCCAGAGAACATGAAAACGGCTCTCTTGGAAAGACGGAAATGTGGTATGTGCTGGATGCAGCTTCGGACGCAAAACTTGTTTATGGCCTGCAACATGACATAGATAAAGAAAGTATAAGAAAAAGCATTGAACAGGGAACTATTGAAAAATATCTGCAGAAAGTTCCTATTAGAAAAGATGATGTTTTCTATATTGAAGCCGGTACGATTCATGCGATTGGTGCAGGTGCATTGGTAGCAGAAGTACAAGAAAGTTCCAATCTCACTTACCGCATGTACGATTATGACCGTGTGGATAAAAACGGAGCGAAGCGGGCGCTTCATGTGGATAAAGCACTTGAAGTTGCAAATTTAAATAGCAGCGCTGCTCCCAGACAAGCGCTTCGTGTATTGAAATACCGCCCGGGCTGTGCAACAGAATTTTTATGCCGCTGTAAATATTTCCAGGTGGAAAGAATGCTGGTAAACACAGAACGAATTCGTGAAATGGTCAGTTTCCAGACAACAGGACTCTCCTTTCAGGTATTATTATGTTTGAATGGCTGCGGTACAATCTCATATGGCGAAAACGAAATGCTCCGCTTCTTTAAAGGGGACTGTATTTTTGTTCCTGCCAATTCCATTTCCATGAAAATACACGGTACTGCCCAGTTTTTAAAAGTAAGCTGTTAAATAAGAAAGGAAATTAATAATATGGAGCTTACATCTGAGGCTAATCAGTCTGTACTTAAAAATTTATGGAATAAGGACACCCACACTTTTTCATCCGATATGCTGAAGCTGACCGCCATCATTACTATGATGATTGATCATATCGGTGCAGGAATACTGGAATATTTACTATATACAGATATTTCTGCTTCTATTCCATATAATACCTTATTAATTATTTATTATATTAATATGGTCTTACGCCTTATCGGACGTATTGCCTTTCCAATTTTCTGCTTTTTGCTTGTACAGGGCTTTCTTCATACCAGAAGCAGAATAAAATATGCAAGAAATTTTCTAATTTTCGCTTTAATATCGGAGCTCCCTTTTGATTTTTGTTTTTTTGGAGGCATTGATTGGTCCCATCAAAATGTATTTTTGACGCTTTGTATTGGACTGCTTACTCTTTGGGCACTGGAAGTTATTCAAAATAAGGAAATGCATATTGCTCTAAAGACTATGGTATCTTTGCTGGCTATAGCTATAAGCCTGACAGTTGCTGCGTTTCTCAAAACAGACTATACATGGACGGGCGTTCTGCTGATTTTAGGACTGTATTTCTTCCGTGAAAAACTTGCCCTGCAATGCAGTATTCCGTTTATTGTATTTTTGATTTCCTCGATAATTTCCAATCTTGCCTATGTTACTTTGCAGGAATCCGTCTTACTTTGCCTGTCATCTAAGTGGACACTCTTTATACCTGCTCTCATGATTTATCATTGTAATGGGAAGCGGTATATGCAAAAGGGCAAGTATTTCTTCTATGCTTTTTATCCAGTTCATTTAGCTGTTCTTTATGTTATTCAAATTATACTGACTAACATCCTGCAATAATTTTTAACTTAAAAAAGCTCTCAAATACCAGCTTAAGGTATTTGAGAGCTTTTTCTTACAGTCTCTTAAGAAGCTCTTCTCTCTGTGCTTCATAACCGGGCTTGCCAAGAAGGGCAAACATATTCTTCTTGTAGCTTTCAACACCGGGCTGGTTGAAAGGATTTACACCCAGCAGGTATCCGCTGACACCACATGCAAACTCAAAGAAATAGAACAGCTGTCCTAAATAATATTCATTTACTTCAGGTACATTTACCATGAAGTTGGGAACCTGTCCGTCTGTATGAGCTAAGATAGTTCCGTTCATAGCACTCTTATTTACGAAATCAACGCTCTTACCTGCAAGATAGTTTAATCCGTCAAGGTCAACTGCTTCTTCCTGAAGAATGATTTCTTCTCTGCTTGTCTCAATATTAATTACGGTTTCAAACATATTTCTTGCACCGTCCTGAATGAACTGACCCATGGAGTGCAAGTCTGTTGTAAGATCGACGCTTGCAGGGAAGATACCCTTCTGATCCTTGCCTTCACTCTCTCCGTAAAGCTGTTTCCACCATTCAGAAACATAATGAACGCTGGGTTCATAGTTTGCAAGAATTTCAATTGCCTTGCCCTTTCTGAGAAGAATGTTACGAAGTGCTGCATACTTGACAGCATCGTTTTCTTCGAAAGGAGCTTCCATGGCAGCCTTGCGTCCTGCCTGAGCACCTTCCATCAATTTGTCAATGTCGGCACCGCTTACTGCAATAGGAAGTAATCCAACAGCGGTAAGAACGGAGAAACGTCCTCCTACATCATCAGGAACTACGAAGCTTTCGTATCCTTCTTCTGTAGCCAGATTCTTTAAAGAACCTCTTGCCTTATCTGTGGTAGCATAAATTCTCTTTGCTGCTTCTGCCTTACCGTATTTCTTTTCCATCATTTCCTTAAATACACGGAATGCAATTGCAGGTTCTGTAGTTGTACCGGACTTGCTAATCATATTGATAGAGAAATCTCTGTCACCAATCACATCCATTAAGTGTTTAATATACGTAGAGCTGATAGAATTACCTACAAAATAAATTTCAGGTGTCTTTCTGATTTCTTTGCTTACTGTGTTGTAGAAGCTATGTCTTAAAAATTCAATAGCTGCTCTTGCTCCCAAATAGGAACCGCCAATACCAATTACCAGAAGCACTTCTGAATCGCTCTGGATCTTAGCTGCTGCCTTTTTAATTCTGGCAAACTCTTCCTTGTCATAATTTACAGGAAGATCAATCCATCCAAGAAAATCATTTCCCGCACCTGTCTTGGAAACCAATAAATCTTTTGCATCCATAGCAAGCTTCTTCATGGATTCTACTTCATGATCCTTGATGAAGGGAGCTGCTTTGGAATAATCAAATGTTACTTTGCTCATAATATTCGCTCCTTTGTCTTAATTTATTGCTGCTAACCATATCAACCAAAATTCAGTGTAGCAAATGAGCTTGGGTTTTTCAAGGATTTTACTAAAACTTACAACATTTCCTTGTCATAAACAGCCCGCTCCCCGCCGATAAACTTACCTCTGGTTCTGGCACAAACCAGATGGGCTTCCCCAATCTGTTTCGTTTCGATACGAACAGGCACTGCCACATCAACAAGATGCATGCCAATTAGAGTGTCCCCAATATCCATTCCTGCCTGAGCTTTTAAATGCTCCACAGCTACAGGATTCTTAAATCTGTGATATGCAGTGGTTCCGAAAGAACCTCCCGCCTTGGGTTGTGGCACTACATTAACAATGGGAAGCCTCTCTCTTTTCGCAAGCTCCTTTTCCATAATTAGTGCCCGGTTTAAATGCTCACAACATTGTGCCGCTAAATATAATCCTCTTTCTGAAGCCACCTCATAAATTCCTTCAAAAACAGCCTCTGCTGTCTCCAGGCTTGAAGAGGTTCCAATCCTTTTTCCCTTAACCTCACTGGAAGAACATCCCACCACAAGAATATCGCCTTCCGACAGATGCGCCTGCTCCAGTAATTCCACTGTTGCCTTATGAGCTTCCTTTTTGATTTCTTCCAAAAATGTTTCCATCCTTATGCCTTCTTTCCATATTTACTTTACTTAAATTTTTAATTATGAATAATAAACTTTACCTTCCTCTAAGATTTCGATTATCCCAGCCTTAACCTCAATTCTTGTTACCGCACAGTTTTTGTGTACACCTTCTCCCCAAAATTGCGCAATAGGAGTATGATTGATACTTGCCAGCATCGCCTTCAGTGCACAACCATGAGTAGATACCAAAATTGTTTTGTCTGCAAATTCTTCTTTCCCCACAAGCTCTTTGAAGAAATTTTCTGTTCGGTCTATAACCTGCTTTAAACTTTCACCCTTGGGAGGCACATGATAGTGAACAGTATCGTTAAAAAAATTAATAAAATCTTTATCTGGAATATTATAGTTTCGGGGATCACAACATAATCCTTCATATTCTCCAAAACTGATTTCCCGTATACGCACATCTTCTATCACCGGTATCTGCCTGTCCCCAACAATAATTTCTGCCGTCTCCTTTGCCCTTTTTAAGGGTGACGTAAATACAAGATCGAAGGAAACGTCCTTTAAAGCTTGTGCAGTTATTTTTGCAAGCTCTCTTCCACAATTATTTAACTCAATATCACATTGACCCTGTATCCGTCTACTTTTATTATAGTCAGTTTCTCCATGTCTAATTAAATATATTTGCATTGCCTTTCCTCCACAAAATCTATACCTATTATAGTCACAGCTGCTCTCAATGGCAACAGGTGGCTTAATTTCCTTTGTAACAGAATCATAAAATTATTTCAAATAGTCTATACTAGAAATTACTAAACGAAATGAGGAACCTATTATGGAATCATTGTGGAGAAAACAGACCAATAACATCCCAACCAATAAAAGTACCTTGACTGCAATATCAGACAACCAAGCTTATGACATCATTGTCATCGGTGCCGGCTTGGCAGGAATTTTGATTGCTTTTTATTTACAGGAACAGGGAAAAAAGGTGCTTATTCTCGAAGCAGACGAAATTGCATCGGGGCAAAGTGAGCGAACTACTGCTAAGATCACCAGTCAACACGGATTAAAATATGACAAACTGATGAAAGACATTGGTGTGGAAGGAGCAAGGCTATATGCACGGGCAAATGAAGCTGCAATCAAGGAATATGAACAGTTAATTGAGCAGCTTGATATTGACTGCCAATTTGAAAAACTTCCAGCTTATCTATATACTCTATTAGAAACAGAGCCGCTTAAGAGGGAAGCACAGGCTGCTTCCACTTTAGGCATCGATGCTTATTTTACGCAGGAAACAGAGCTTCCTTTTCCTGTTACAGGAGCAGTATGCTTTCGAAATCAGGCGCAATTTTCCCCTCTGAAATTTATGCAACACATCTCCGCAAAGCTTCAAATTCTTGAACACACAAAGGTAATTAAAATCAAAGGAAACAGAGTCATAACTGAAGACAGAGCATTTGGAGCAGATAAGATTGTAGTTGCTACACACTATCCCCTTCTTAATCTTCCCGGATTTTATTTTTTGCGCCAACATCAGGAAAGAAGCTATTGCCTTGCACTTTCCGGATGTGGAAATATAAATGGAATGTATTATGGGATTGATCAGGATGGACTTTCCTTTCGTCAGGCTGGTGACTATTTGATTTTAGGAGGTGGTTCTCATCGAACTGGAGAAAATACTTCTGGAGGAAAATATGATTACCTTTTTCAAAAGGCCAAGCAATATTTCCCTGATTGCAGGGAGGAAGCCCGCTGGTCAGCTCAAGACTGTATGCCTCATGATGGGATTCCATTTATCGGAAAATATTCCCTTTTCACACCCCACCTTTATATTGCAACAGGATTTCAAAAATGGGGAATGACCTCTTCCATGCTGGCCGCACTTATCTTAAGGGATGAGCTATGTGGGTTTACCAATCCATATGCCAGTCTTTTTTCTCCCCAAAGATTAAATTTCCGTGCCGGATTAAAGAATTTATTATCGGATATGGCTATCAGCATCAAAGGTCTTCTCAAGGGATGGCTTGGAAAACCCTCCAAGAGATGCCCTCATATGGGCTGTGCACTTACCTGGAACCCTGATGAGGAAAGCTGGGACTGCCCTTGCCATGGTTCAAGATTTGACAAAAGTGGAAATCTATTGGATAATCCGGCAAAAATTGATAAACGGTAAATATCCCTTATTTGATAAACACATACTCCGTGTCTGTGGATGCAGATTTAAGGAAGTGATAACCCAGCCTGCAGAACTTCTGCATTTCTTCTGGTTTTGTAATATTCTCTTCTGCCATGAAGCGAACCATTTCTCCCCTTGCCATTTTTGCAAAGGTTCCCTTCTGGATAATCTTCTCTCCAATTATCTCACCAAATATACAGGTAATGAATCTGTCATCGGAACTCAGATAAGGTTCAATGCACTTAGAATATTCCTTGGATGCAAGATTAATAATAATATGGGAATCATCCGACACTTCCCGATACAACCTGTTCCCCCAGAAATCGTATAGACCATGAATATCATCAATGACAGTTTTAGCCTGCATCTCCAATCTGTAAGGCGTAACCCCATCCATCGGTCTTAGAACTCCATAAAAGCCTGACAAAATTCTCAAGTGCTCCTGCACATATGATAACATCCGATCCTCAAAGACAGCCGGCGCCATATACTGATATTGAATGCCCTCATAGGAAAGAATTGCCGGAGTCAGCCTCCTATTTAAATCCATATTCTGAAAACGTTCAAAATTTTGTTCTGCCAGCTTATCATTACATCCCCACAATGCCTTTGCTTCTTCCAGATTCAAAGACTTCATCCAGTTCATAATTCGGCAGGCATCCTTAAGAAATACAGGTAAATCCATGTATTCTAGGGTGTCTTCATCAACATTCATTTTTTTTGCAGGTGAAATAATTATCCTCATAATCACTCCTCATGTATCTGCACAGAATTTCTTGCAACGCTCCCTCGTTCAATAAGAGTTACAGGCACTAACACCTTCTTTCCCTCTGTAGAGTTATTGATTAATTCTAACAATAACTCTACCGCAATTTTTGAACGAAGCTCTAAGTTTTGTGAAATAGTTGTAAGCGTCGGGTGAACCATAGATGCTAAGGGGATATCATCAAAACCAATAATTGAAAAATCCCCTGGAACATTAACTCCTTTTTTCTGTAGGAAGCTCATAAATTCAATGGCATACATATCTGACGCTGCAAACGCTGCTGTATATTCACCCATTTCTAAGTATATTTTATTATATAGTTTCTCCCGTTCCTCTTTGTAAGGACTCAGCATTTTAAAATCACTTTTCTCAAATGGAATGTTCGCTGTAGTTAACGCATTTGTGAGCCCAATGTATCTGTCATGATCGCAATCTTCATCATTATCTGACAAGAACATAATTTTTTATGCCCCATTTCTATCAAATAGGAGCCAGCCATAAAACCACCTTTTATATTGTCTACCCCTACATCGGAGTACTTATGTACATCCTTTTGATATGCATCCACTACAACAAAAGGGATATGCATATTGCTTCGTAATCTCTCATAATCTGCTGCACAAAAACCTATTAAGATCAAACCCGCCATGTTCCACATTGATGCGTAACGAACAATCTTATCAATTTCAGGTTCTTCCTTTAACATGACAAAATAATCATTTTTGTCCAATTCCTTTGACAGATAATTTATCATTCCGCTTACAAATGGGTCTTCTATCATCTTATTTTCATATTTGATATCATTTGATAAGACAATACAAACTATTTTAGATGTATTTTGTGCTAATAACACAGCAGCCATGTTGGGAAGATAGCCACTGTTTTCAATTTTTTCCTGTACCTTAGCCACTGTTTGCTGGGAAATCTTCTTAGTTTTTCCATGAATGACATTAGAAACCGTTGCTGTACTAACACCCAATTCTTCTGCAATATCCTTGATGGTTACCCTATACTCGTTCAATAGTTATCCTCACTTTATTTTTCCACAATTCTTCTCTTCCAGACACTTAATTGCATGATACGCAAATTCATTAAACGGCGTTTCTACTCCAAGCTCTTTTCCCATGCGAATCAAAGCACCGGAAAACATTTCAATTTCGGTCTCACGTTTTGCATCCAGATCCTGCAGGGTGGAAAATCTGCTATCCGGCAAAATATCTGAATTTTTTCCGGTGGAACTATTTTCATCACTTATGTCAATTCCCTTCATGGCAGCAACCTGAACCACTTCGTCTCTTAAACGGTTACTGATATATGCTAAATGTGCGCTGTCTGTATAAGCGCCATATCCACAATTAATGATTGCCTGGGGAAGATTTGTGCTGATATTTAATGCAAACTTGAACCAGATATCCTGTTCAATATGATCGCAAATATGATAATGTACCTTTGTACCCTCCAAAAGAGCCTGAATTGCAAGAATGCGTTCACTTCTGCTGCCATCCTTCTCGCCAAAAAAGATACCTGCTGTCACGTCTGGATTATAAGTTATCTCATTTCCAACTCTTTGTGCGGCAATTTTCATAAAAGAATATACCATATGATTTGTCCCAATTTTTGTCCCGATAATGGATTCACTATCTATGCCATTTAGCGGACTCATCACTATGGTATGCTTATCCACAATTTTTTCAATTAAAGTAAGACTCTCCTGTAGTGCACCATACTTCACGGCAACAATCAGCAGGTCAGCGCCAAAAGATTCCTCTGCCGTCCTCACATTCAGACAGACTTTTTTGCCGTTTATTACTATGCCCCTTTCAGAAAGTCTCGTTTTTCGCTCTCCCTCAGCAACTACCCAAAAATTTTCTCCTAATTTCTCTGATAGTCCTTCAACAAAATAACTGCCTATTGCCCCTGCCCCAATCATTGCTACTTTACCTATTTTCATATAGCATACTCCTTCCTTTCCTATTTGAGCCCTATTCTAATCAAAGAATAGGGCTCAAATAAGTAAAACAAGACATATAACTATCCTATAATATTTTTATAGGTAAGTAAAGGGGGCATTGTTATAAAACTTTAGTTGTAATTCCATATTCTCCATGTTGGCACACCTGCCTCCCACCTTTTCTTTTTATGATTCCATGTAGACCAAATCTATTACTTATTCATTCTCAGGCTTCTTTTTCTTCACGATAAAGAATACGCCAAGCCCGATTACGATTACCACAGCACCGATAAGGATCAGCCACAACGGATTCCATCTACTGTCCGCTGCCTCTGTGCCAGACTGCGTACTGCCATTACCGGTTTGTGTGCTGCCATTTCCGGTCTCCGAGACTTCTGCCTTGCTGTCACTGTCTACAGCATCCACACTGCTGTCCATAGGCCTGGTGTCTACCACGATGGCATAATCGGATGCGTGGGTAAAGACAAGCTCTGTCCTGCCGTCTGCCGCAATCTCATCCGCACAGATAAATTCCAGCTCTCCGATCCTTTCATTGTAGTAGAACAGATTCGCATAAAGTCCGGCATTGCCTGCTTCCATGTTGATGGAAAGGACTGCCGTAAAGCCGAACTCGCCATCGTAAGCAAGACTGATCTGCTGGCTGTAGTGTTCTCCAGTTACGTTATTGATGATGTCTACCGGGATGGCATTTGTGCCGACTGTAACAGAGAAATCAATATTTCCGATCCTGTCGTCAGTAATGCTCTGTCCGTTTACGCTCCATGTGATACCGCCTCCCATATCAAAGACAATCATAATGTCCTTACCTTTGATTTCGTTCAGCACATCCCCCGATACAACGGTGGAACCGTTCATATCCACGGTAACTGTCCTGCCTTCCTGCGTATGATTCACTTCGTCCTTGATGGCATCCCAGCCTTCCTTGCCCGACTGATCCCTGATGTATGGCTTTCCGGCATCTGGCCTGTTTACCCCTGTGCCTGTATTGCCAGGCTGTATTCCAAGGCCGCCTCCCGCATTCAGGTTATTGACCATTCCCGGTGCAGGACTTGTTCTCGGGGTAAGTGTTCCCGGATTTGTATTTCCCTCTCCGGTATCCGTGCTGCCGCCTGAATTACCACTGCCGCCACCGGAACCGCTCTCTATTTTCTGGTACTCTGCCTTAAGGCTGACTGCCTCCGCCGGCATGGTAAAGGTGGCTGTCTTTTTATCTGCGCTGACCGTAAGCGACATGCCGCCGCTTACTACCGTAAAGCCGCTTACGTTATAACCGGAGCGGGTAGCTGCCGTCACAGTCACGGTCTGTCCGGGATAGCCCTTTGTCACCATATTTCCGTTTACGGCTGCACTGCCGTTTGCCACGGTAATGTCATAGGTAGTCAGATTGGTTGTCAGTGTATTGGTATCTGAGGCGTTATGGGTAGCCGTTTCCTTTATGCGGATAGCCAGCTGAATCTCATCATCTATTGTATAATGATCCTTCGTATTCTCATCTGTCCAACTACCTCCGCCGTTAAAGCTGTACTCCGCACCGGATACCGGAACAATCGTCACTGTGATATTGTCAGGATCACTGCTATCCACCGTGAAGTTCAGTGCAGGCATAGGCGGTGTCAGCTTTTTGAAGGTTACGGTTTTACTGCTTTCTGCTCCCGCATGGTTGTTGGCTGTTGCCTTCATTCTGGCATAGAATACCATGACTGTATTCGGTGTGATTCCCGCAAAGACCCCGGAGGTCTGCCATGTTTCGCTTCCTGTCAGGGAAGTGCCCTGTGGAAGCATCAGGTATTCCAGACCGTTTACGTCCGTACCACCTGCAGGTACAGCTTCCACCCTATAGGTATAGGTCTGTCCGTTATCCGTATAGCTGCCATCCATGGAGGCAACTGCCTTGCCATTCGCTTTGTCAATGGTAAAGTTCTTTGTTACTGTTCCTGTATAGTTCCCCTGTCCTGTGAGGGTAACCTTTGCCTCTCCTGCATTGATATTGTTTGCGTAGGTTACCTTTATGTCATTTGTCGTAATCATGGCTCCCCTGTCAGATACATAGATGCCCGATGCAGGGCTGCCGGTACTGCAACTTACCGCAGGCTTGATTGGTGTCCCGTAGTCATAGGTAAAGCTGCCTGCCACTTCCGTAATGCTGACCTCATCTGCCCCCAGGCTCCTGGGTGCGACGGTCGGCTTCACAGTGACGATCACAGTATCATACTTGCCTCCATAGGTATCAGCCGGGGTAAAGGTCACCTGATAGGTAGCTGTTGTTCCCACAACTGGAACATTTGCCTTATTGCTGTCGGTGACTGCCCACGTTCCGGTAATCACTTCGCTTCCTACCTTCGCTGTACCATCCGTCAGTGGCATCTCCTCTACCTTCTGTCCGTAGGTTCCGCTGATCGCAGGATTCACGGTAATCTTCGGCATGGTCTTACAAGTCTTAAAGGTCTGGCTGTAGACTGTGGTTTCGGTACTGTTGCCTGCCTTGTCCACTGCCGCCAGATACAGGGTATATGTCGTATTCGGGTTTAAGTTACTCAATGTGATCTGCTTTGCTTCTGTTGTCATATCTACAGAAGACACACCCGTCTTTGCAGTCCAGACGGTCATTCCCTGGCTGTTCTCGCTTGAAGTTGCAAAGGCTGTAATGTCATTCTGTACAGTACCACTTATCCTATAGAAACAGGTTCCTGCTTCACTTCCGGTAAAGCTGATTGTGGCACTGGTATCCGTCAGAGTCAGTGCTTCCTTACTTGGTGTGGAAATGCCACTGATTGTCGGCGCAGTCCGATCAAGCACCACGCCCTCTGTGCAGACATAGCCGCTCTTGTTGCCAGCGGCATCTACCGCATAGGCGTAGACCACATATTTATTATCCGAATCAAGAGATGTCA
>CAMBLS010000032.1 GCA_945868485.1 uncultured Lachnospiraceae bacterium
GACCAGTATGAGGCAATACTGCCTATTGCAAGAAAGCATGGCGTTCCTGTTATTATGGATGCAGATATTGGACATCTGCCGCCAATGATGCCTCTTGTAAGCGGAAGTATAGCTAATGTAACGGCGAAGAACGGAAAACTGGAGATTAGAATGGAGTTTAAATAATATGAAAAAGGGAACAGAAGATAATAATAAGAGAAAAGGCGAATTGCTTCGGGAGATCAGAAGAATTGTATTGGTAGTGGTGGCATCCTTTATAATTGCCATAAACATCAAAAGATTTATTCGGGCAGGAACTTTAATTCCAGGCGGTTTTACCGGCATTACATTGCTGATTCAGCAGATTGGAATGGAATTTTTGGGCGTAAGCATTCCTTTCACGCTGGTCAATTTCCTTTTGAATATCGTACCAGCCGTGATCAGCTTTAAATTTATCGGCAGGAAATTTACCGGTTATTCCTGTCTTTTGATTGTGCTTTCGGGAATATTGACAGATATTTTGCCAGGATATCCAATTACTGACGATATTCTTCTAGCAAGTGTTTTTGGAGGGATTATTTATGCCTTTGCAGCCAGTTTGTGTTTGTTTGCAGATGCAACCACCGGGGGGACAGATTTTATTGCAATTTTCTTTTCGGAAAAGTTTGGTGTGGACACATGGAATTACATTTTTGCGGCGAATGTAATTGTACTTCTGATAGCTGGAATGCTGTTTGGCTGGAATGAAGCGCTTTATTCCATTATCTTTCAGTTTACTGCAACGCAGGTTTTACATTTGCTTTATAAACGTTACCAAAAACAGACTTTATTCATTGTGACAGAAAAACCGAATCAGGTATATGAGAAAATCAAAAGCATTACAAATCATGATGCGACCTTGTTTAAGGGGATAGGATGTTATCGTAATCAGGAGTGTAATATGTTGTATTCTGTAGTGGGCAGTGATGAAATCCGTAAGGTAGTATCAGAAATCAGAGAAGTAGATGAGCAGGCATTCATTAATGTTATGAAAACAGAACAGGTTACGGGAAGATTTTACAAAAGACCAAATGACTAATTGAAAATTGTGCGATGAATTACAGTTGAATTGACGTATCATGTTCTTTATAATAAATTTGTAGCAATATTTGTGAAAAATGGAGGGAATATGATGGAACAGTTAAATTTGTCGACCACAAGAGATACAGAAAATGTATATAAGATTTTGGGTGAATTAATACATATGGATCGTGAATTTCAAATCATGATTACAGTACCTTCAGGAAGCCGAACTACATTAATAGAAAATGATAAGGAAGAGAATGATAAAAAACTCAGTTATAATCTGGAAAGAGATGTAACAGATATGATTCACGAAATAGGTGTACCTGCGCATATTAAAGGATATCAGTATTTGCGGGAAGCAATCATGATGTCTGTTGAAGAGCCTGATATGCTTGGTTCTATTACCAAGGTACTGTATCCTACAATTGCCAAAAATAATCAGACTACAGCAAGCCGTGTGGAACGTGCCATCAGGCATGCGATAGAGGTGGCATGGAACAGGGGAAGAATGGAAACACTGGATGCCATGTTTGGGTATACCATTAATACAGGTAAGGGTAAACCCACCAATTCTGAATTCATTGCACTGATTGCAGATAAGATAAGACTCCAATATCACTAATAGAGAGAAACAATGAATGGTCCGCCGGAAGTGAATTGTCCGTCGGGCCATTATTTTCGTAAATTTTCCTTTTATTGAACGTGTGGATGTTGTATAATATTGAATAACAATAAATGTTGGAGGGTTTGGGTGATGAAAAAGATTCTTTTTGTCGCATCAGAAGGTGTTCCTTTTATTAAGACAGGAGGACTGGCTGATGTAGTAGGTTCTCTTCCTAAGTGCATTGACAAGCGGTATTTTGATGTGAGAGTCATTCTCCCAAAATACACCTGCATGACACAGCAAATGAAGGATAAGATGAGTTATATAACTCATTTTTACATGGATTTTCATTGGAAAAATGAATATGTAGGTATTATGTATGCGGAAGTAGATGGGGTTAAATATTACTTTATTGATAATGAGTCCTTTTTTAGCGGATTCAGACCATATAGTGATAACGCTTTATTTGAGATTGAGAAATTTGCATTTTTCTCCAAGGCAGCTTTATCTATTTTGCCGGTGATTGATTTTAGACCCGACATTATTCATTGCCACGACTGGCAGACAGGATTGATTCCGGTATATCTTAAGGAACGTTTCCAGGGAAGTGATTTTTATCGTGGAATCAAGTCGGTTATGACCATTCATAATTTGAAGTTCCAGGGAAAATGGAGCATTAAAGAGGTTCAGGATATTACAGGGCTTCCGGGATACTTCTTTACACCGGATAAGCTTGAGCTGTTTAAGGATGCCAACCTTCTTAAAGGGGGTATCGTTTATGCGGATGCAATTACAACAGTAAGTGATACATATGCAGAGGAAATCAAGACTCCATTTTACGGGGAACAGTTAGATGGACTGTTACGTGCCAGAAGTAATTCTCTTCGCGGCATTGTAAATGGAATTGATTATGATACCTTTAATCCTGAAACAGATAATTACATTGCATATAAATATAATGCTATGAATTTCCGTAAGGAGAAGGTTAGGAATAAACGGGCTCTTCAGGAGGAGCTGGGGCTTGAGCAGGATGACAGGAAGTTCATGATCGGTATTGTATCCAGACTTACTGATCAGAAGGGATTTGACTTGATTGCCTACATTATGGATGAACTTTGTCATGATAATGTGCAGATTGTGGTATTGGGAACAGGCGAGGAACGTTATGAGAATATGTTCCGCCATTTTGATTGGAAGTATAATAATAAGGTTTCTGCGAATATTTATTATTCAGAAGCATTATCACATAAAATTTACGCTTCTTGTGATGCATTCCTTATGCCCTCCTTGTTTGAACCCTGTGGTTTAAGCCAGCTGATGAGTCTGCGCTATGGTACGGTTCCAATTGTCAGAGAGACTGGAGGACTTAAGGATACGGTTCTTCCATATAATGAATATGAAAGTACAGGAACCGGTTTTTCATTTGCCAATTATAATGCCCATGAGATGTTGGGAACCATTCGATATGCAGAACACATTTATTATGATAAGAAGCGTGAATGGAATAAGATTGTTGATCGGGCTATGGCAGCTGATTTTTCATGGAATGTTTCAGCAGCTAAATATCAGGAGATGTATGACTGGCTTATCGGATAGAAGTTTTGGAGCGTAGCAGCAATGCCGAAGAACAAAAAGAAAGACAGTTTTATATTGCAGGCGGGGATTCTGGCTTCAGCCGGAATCATCGTCCGCATTATAGGGCTTCTGTACAACACGCCTCTTGTTGCGATTATCGGAGATGAGGGATTTGGCTATTATAATAGTGCTTACTATGCCTACAGCATTATTTTGTTGATTTCTTCTTATAGCATTCCGTCAGCGGTTTCCAAGGTAATCGCACAGAGACTTGCAACAAAAGAATATCGAAATGCGCACAGGATATTTCACTGTGCCTTTATTTATGTGCTGGTAGTCGGTGGTATTGCCAGCTTATTTGTGTTTTTTGGAGCTGGGTTTCTGGTAGAGATGGAGAGTGCTGTTTTTCCGCTACGTGTTCTTGCACCAACCATTTTTTTTAGTGGTATCCTGGGGGTACTGCGAGGTTATTTTCAGGCACATCGAACTATGGTGCAGACTTCCATGTCTCAGATTATAGAACAGATTGTAAATGCGGGTGTCAGTATTGGAATGGCATATGTGCTGGTACAGATGGTGGCAGATCAGGATGAAACCACAAGAGCATCTTATGGAGCGGCAGGAGGAACAATTGGGACAGGAGCAGGGGTGCTTGCAGGACTTTTGTTCATGGTGGCGGTATATGCTCTGAATAAAAAAACGATACACAGGAGAATTGAGCGTGATACCGGACATCAGGATGAGTCTTATGGGGATATTTTTAAAATGATCTTCTTTGTAGTTACACCGTTTATTTTGAGTACGGGCATCTACAATATTAACAATTTCCTGGATAATACGATTTATCAAAAGGTAATGATGAATGTAAAGCAAATAGGAGAAGCCGCAGTCTCTACTGACTTAAGTGCGGTGGCCAAGGGAACTAAGATTGCGAATATTCCTATCGCTATGGCTTCTGCGATGGCAACAGCATTGATTCCAGGGATTTCCAGTGATTTTGTACAGGGAAATTTGGATGGAGTAAAAAATAAGATTGCCAAGTCGGTGAAGGTAACGATGTTGATTTCTATTCCGGCGGCGGTGGGGATAGGTGTGTTGGCTAAACCGGTTATGATGGTTATTTTTCATCAGCCCCAGTCTCTTGAAATTGCTTCCACATTATTATCTTGCATGGCGGTTACGGTAATTCTCTATGCACTTTCAACGTTGACACAGGCAATCCTGCAGTCTGTGGGAAGAATGAAAACACCTATTGTCAATGCATCAGTTGCAGTGGTAGTGCATGCAGTGGTTATGATTATGATGATGGTATATCTTGACGAACGGTATTGCCTTTATTATTATGTTTTTTCCACAGTGTTGTACGCATTTATTTTGTGTTTGTTAAATCAGATTTCGGTACATCGTTTTTTAAAGTATCGTCAGGAGATAGACAAAACATTTTTGAGACCTTTTTTTGCGTCGATTATTATGGGGGCTGTTGCTTTTGGTGTCTATCAGGGAATTTACTACCTGTGCAGGATTAATATTATTTCTCTTCTCGTAGCGGTTGCAGTAGGGTGTGCCATATATTTCATTATGGTAATTCGATGGAATGCTGTTTCGGAAGAAGAGATGCGAAGTATGCCGAAAGGATATCTGCTGATACACATTGCAAAGAAAACTGGTATTATGCGCTCGGAAAAAAAAGCTAAAAAAAAGAAAAAAAATAAAAAACCTATGGAAAGTCAGGACGATTACTGGCTTGATGATTAAAGATGAAAGTATAAATTTAAGCCTTCTGGAAATAATAAAAACGTCGAAAGTGAAATTATTTTCAGGAGGTATTATTATGGCAAATTTATCAGAACTTGACTTGCAAAATCTCCGCCATTTAATCGGAGGTTATGATGTAACCCATTGCAAAATGAAGGAATATGCATCCAGTGCAACAGACACACAGATCAAACAGTTTTTTGAAAAAGGAGCCAAATCTGCTCTGGATAACAAAAATCAGTTGATGAAGTTTTTGCAGTAGGAGGAAAGAAAAATGCAGATGAATGAAAAGACAATGGTAGCAGATACGTTGACAGGTATTAATGGTGAACTGGTACGTTTTGGGGAAATGATTGCTCAGACAGAAAACAAAGAATTGAAGCAGACTTTGAAGCAATTTCGAAATACCTGTGAACAGTCACAGGAAGAGCTGTATACGATTGCAAGGGAAAAGTCCTACTATGTGCCTGCGTCTAAGGCGACTCAGGAGGAAGTGGATCACGTAAGAAGTCTCTTCACCAGTGGGACTCTTTAAATGCGAAGAGGATGACCGAAAGGTCATCCCCTTTTTTGCTTTATTTTTCCTCCAGTTGTGTTATTCCCGAAATATCTGTATCAATCATCATGGAATAATTCGTGTAGTAAACTACAAAACCGGGTTTGCCTCCACTTGGTTTTTTCACGTTTTTCTTTTCTGTATAATCAATTTCAACCTTATCCTGACTGCGTGCCTTGGAGTAGTAGGCGGCAAGTCTGGCTGCATCTTCAAAAGTGCTGTCGGGAAGTGATGCTCCCTCTGACTTAACCACTACATGGGAGCCGGGAATTCCCTTGGCATGAAACCACCAGTCATTACCTGTTGCAAACTTAAAGGTCAGCTCATCATTCTGATAATTATTCTTTCCCACATAAATATGAAAGCCATCACTGCTGATATAGTGGAAGGGCTTACTGGTAAATTTAATTTTTTTAGAACCGCCCTTTCTATGAATATAGCCGCTTACAATCAGCTCTTCCTTGATTTGGGCAAGATCCTCTTCTAAAAGTGCAATATCAAGTGCAGCCTGAATGGATTCTAAATGATCAATTTCCTCCTTTACCTGAGTAGTAAGCTGGGAGAGCGCTTCATAGGTTCGTTTTAGCTTACTGTATTTGTCAAAATATTTTTTGGCATTTTCAGAGGCAGTAAGCAATGGATCTAAAGGAATGGTAATCATTTCATTGGTATAGTAATTAAGTGCCTCCAAAGATTTCGCACCTGGAGCTATATCATAGCCATAGGTGTTCAGGAGTTCTCCGTAAATTCTGTATTTATCTTTCTTTTCCGTATCCTTCATCTGACGGAGCTGCAGATCATATTTCTTTACATTACGTTCTAACGCAGTCTGAACGATGCGGCGTAGATCAGAAGATTTTTGACGGATGCGGGTAACAGTGTTTTTTTCTGCATAAAATTGCTCTAAAAGTTCACTGATAGAAGCATAATTCTTTGTACTGTCAGCTTCATACATGGAAAGGGGCAGTGGAGCATACTCCACAGGTACTCCGTTTTCGTAGACGATAGCAGGTGAAAAGATGCCATTTTTAATTTGTTCCATTATATCAGAAAAGCTTTTATATAGTAGCTTAAGCTTTTCTTCTCCATCAGGCGCTTCCTCAAAATAGGAAGTGGAAAAATCTCCATCCATGCCTGCGCGGTAACAAATTTCCTGAGCAATCATTGGAGAAATACCGGTATAACTGCTGTAAAGTGCTTTATATGCAGGCATGTTCTTGCCATACATTGTGAAACGAAAGGATTCCACATCCAAAGAAAGCGGGTTTTGCTTTTCCTGGGTATGAGGAATGAAATAGATTCTGCCGGGCAGAACCTCTCGTACAGAGCTGACCATGCCTGAGATATGCTTGATACTGTCGATGATGCTATCCTCTTCATTTACAAAAATAAGATTGCTGTGTTTACCCATGATTTCAACAATCAGACGTTTATGGCAAAGGTCACCCATTTCATTTAAGTGTTCGATGTGTAGGTGGATAATTCGCTCTAAGCCAGGCTGAGTAATATCTGTAATTCTACCGTTTTGCAGATGCTTCCTTAGTAGCATGCAAAAGCCTGGTGCAGTCATGGGACTTGGCTTATTTTTCTCTGTCAGATAAATTAAGGGGAGAGATGCCCCGGCTGAGATGAGGAGGCGTCTCTGACCACCCTCAGCTGTTTTTATGGTGAGCAGCAGTTCGTCATTTTCAGGCTGTGCAATTTTATAAATACGTCCGCCAATCAGGGTATCCCGTAATTCCTTTACAACCGCCGCAATGGTAATTCCGTCAAAAGCCATGTGAATGCTCCTTTGTTTGAATGATTAGGCAGGGCATTTGCCCTGTAGAACTTTTTTGGTTGCATTATATAGTATATAGCATGTGCAGGAATACCACAACTGAAACCTTGACGTTTGTAGACGGTTCGCCTATAATATAGTGGAGTACGTAACGGGGGACAAAGCTCAAAATTGGGCAAAAATAGGTTACGACTTCTAATTATAGGAAGGTACAAAAGCAGGAGGAATAGCATGATTAAGAGCATGACCGGGTTCGGCAGATGTGAAGTGCAGGAAGCTGAACGAAAAATTACCGTGGAAATGAAGTCGGTAAACCACAGGTATCTGGATGTAAATATCAAGATGCCTAAGAAGCTGAATTTCTTTGAAGCGGCAATTAGAAATGAACTTAAGAACTATATACAAAGGGGTAAGGTAGATGTTTTCATAACTTATGAGGACTTTACGGAATCCAATGTATGCGTAAAGTATAATAAAGAGCTTGCAGCAGAATACATGAAGTATTTGAATCAGATGGCAGAAGACTTTTCTATGGATAATGATGTGAGGATTTCATGTCTTTCCAGATATCCTGAGGTTCTTACCATGGAGGAACAGACCATCGATGAGGAGGCACTTTGGCAACTGCTTGATAAAGCAATAAGGGGTGCGGCAGAAGGATTCGTGGAAACCAGAATCAAGGAAGGAGAGCATCTTAGGGAAGACCTTATTGGGAAGCTGGATGGTATGCTTTCCCATGTGGATTTTATTACAGAGCGTTCTCCGCAGATTATTACAGAGTACAGGCAGAAGCTGGAGGATAAGGTAAAGGATCTGCTTGAAGATACAAAGGTTGATGAGAACAGACTGTTAATGGAAGTTACTATTTTTGCAGACAGAGTCTGTGTAGATGAAGAACTGGTTCGTTTAAAGAGCCATATTGAAACAACAAAGGAAACCCTTATACAGGGAGGAAGCATTGGTCGAAAATTAGACTTCATCGCACAGGAAATGAACAGAGAGGCCAATACAATTCTGTCTAAGTCTAACGATTTGGAAATTTCCAATAGGGCAATTGAATTAAAAACTGAAATTGAGAAGGTACGAGAGCAGATTCAGAACATTGAGTAAAACACTCGGTAAACAGGGGAATATTCATGAATAAGCTGATTCATATAGGGTTTGGCAATATTGTAAATGTGGGTAAGATCATTGCCATTGTAAGTCCTGATTCCGCACCGGTCAAACGTTTGGTACAAAAGGCAAAGGAAGAGGGAACCGCAATTGATGCCACCCAGGGAAGGAAAACAAAAGCCGTGCTTGTAATGGAGAACAGCCAGTTGGTGCTTTCGGCGCTTCTGCCGGAGACCATTGCACAAAGGGCACAGGCGGAAAGCAGAGATGAAGATGAAGCATAAGGGAATATTGATTGTAGTTTCAGGATTTTCAGGAGCTGGAAAAGGTACGCTTATGAAGCAGCTGGTTCATACTTATGACAATTATGCATTGTCGGTTTCAATGACCACAAGAGCGCCTAGACCGGGAGAAGAAGAAGGAAAAGAGCATTTCTTTGTAAGTAAGGATGTGTTTGAAGATAACATTCAGCAGGATGGACTGATTGAATATGCACAGTATTGTGACAATTATTACGGAACGCCAAGAGAATATGTGGAGCGGCAGCTGGAAAAGGGCAAGGATGTAATTCTGGAAATAGAAATCCAAGGGGCTCTTAAGGTAAAAGAAAAGTTTCCAACGGCACTGCTTATGTTTGTGATGCCGCCCAACGCTACAGAACTTAAAAAGCGTCTGGAAGGAAGAGGGACAGAAAGTAAAGAAGTTATTGCCAAAAGGTTAAGGCGTGCTTCGGAGGAAGCGGAAGGTATTGAAAAATACGATTTTATTGTTATTAATGATAAGCTGGAGGAATGTGTCAGGCAGATGCATTCATTAATTCAGGCAGCACATTTTACTCCCGATAGAAATGGGGAGATGATTGATAATATGAGAAAGGAACTGGAGGAATTAAATTGATTCTTCCGGATGAAAGGAGAAAAAAATGTTACATCCATCTTATTCTGATTTAATGAAAGTAGTAAACAGTGAGGTTGAACCGGGAGAGGCACCTGTTGTCAATAGCAGATATTCCATTGTTATGGCTACCTCTAAGAGAGCAAGACAGATTATTGCAGGGGAAGATTCACTGGTAAATGTAAAGGATGCAAAACCGCTTTCTGTTGCGGTTGAAGAATTAAGACAGGGGAAGATCAAAATTCTTTCTGATGAAGAATAATGATCTTCTGAGTGCTTTGCAAGATTATGTTACAAAGATAACGCTGCCACGCAGAGCGTGACAGCGTTTCTTGCTTCGTAAACCGCTGGGCACTAAAGTGTGCACCTATGTACATTTGCTTCATGGAGGTATAAGACATGAAAATATTGTTTATTTCACTGGGATGCGATAAAAATCTGGTGGATTCAGAGGTAATGCTTGGAATGCTGGCAGAGCAGGGGTACTATTTTACCGATGATGAGACAGAAGCGGAAGCAGTTGTGGTGAATACCTGTTGCTTTATTAATGATGCCAAGGAAGAGAGCATTAATACGATACTTGAAATGGCAGAGTTGAAGAAGTCTGGTCAGATTAAGGCACTTGTGGTAACGGGCTGTCTCGCACAGAGATATTGTGATGAAATACAGAAGGAGATTCCTGAAGTAGATGCCATCATTGGAACAACTGCAATTTCAAGTATTACACAGACATTGGAAGAGATTTTGAATGGGAAACCGGAAAACCATATGGAAACATTGGAAAAGCCGCCGGTTGGTGGAAGAAAACGCGTAGTTACTACGGGAGGCTATTATGCATATCTTAAGATAGCTGAAGGATGTAATAAGCACTGTACTTATTGCATTATACCCAAGGTAAGAGGAAATTACCGAAGTGTTCCTATGGAGGATCTTTTAAAAGAGGCCGCTGAGCTTGCAAATGGCGGTGTTAAAGAATTGATATTGGTGGCACAGGAAACTACTCTTTATGGAGTGGATTTGTATGGGGAAAAAAGTCTCCCAAAGCTTCTTAGAGAATTGTGCAGGGTAGAAGGTCTTGAATGGATACGTATTTTATATTGTTATCCGGAAGAGATTACTGAAGAGCTTATTCAGGTAATCAGGCAGGAGGATAAAATTTGTCATTATCTGGATATCCCTGTGCAGAGTGGAAGTGATGCCATTTTAAAACGGATGGGGAGAAGAACCGACACCGCACAAATCAGAGCTATGATACAGAAACTGCGAAAGGAAATACCGGACATCTGCATACGAACTACCATGATTGCCGGATTCCCTGGAGAAACACAGGAAAATCATGAGGAAACCATGGCATTTGTGGATGAAATGGAATTTGACAGGTTGGGAGTATTTGCTTATTCTGCAGAAGAAGACACTCCTGCAGCACAGATGGAGGATCAGATTCCTGAAGAGATAAAGGAGCAGCGGCGGGACGAAATCATGGAGCTACAGCAGGAAATCGCGTTTGAAGCGGCCGGGCAGATGATAGGCAGGCGGGTAAAAGCCATGATTGAGGGAAAGGTAGCAGAGGAAGATGCTTATGTTGCCCGTACTTATAAGGATGCTCCCGGTGTTGATGGTTACCTGTTTGTGAACACGGAAAAACAGCTGATGAGCGGTGATTTTGTAGACGTGGTTATAACTGGTTCCAATGAATATGATTTGATAGGAGAGATTGATGATGAATTTACCAAATAAACTTACCATGTTTCGTGTACTGTTGATTCCTTTTTTTATTGTATTTTTGTTAGTCCCTATTACGTCTTTTGACAAGTGGATTGCACTTGCAATCTTTATTGTTGCAAGTCTGACGGACCTTCTGGATGGGAAAATTGCCCGAAAATACAATTTGGTTACAAATTTTGGAAAATTTATGGATCCTCTTGCTGATAAACTGTTGGTGTGTTCTGCACTGATTTGTTTGATAGAACTGGATAAAATACCTGCATGGATGGTTATCATTATTATTGCAAGGGAATTTATTATCAGTGGTTTTCGGCTTGTGGCATCTGACAATGGAGTAGTGATTGCTGCCAGCTATTGGGGGAAATTCAAGACCACCTTTCAGATGGTTGCAGTGTGTCTTTTGATTGCTGATATTCAGGCAATTAATATTGTTACCCAGATTGTATTGTGGATTGCCGTGATTTTAACAGTGGTATCACTGATTGATTATTTGATTAAAAATAAAGATGTTATGAAAGAAAATAAGTAAACTAAAAATTTCTTGAAGCAGCATGGAGATGGAAATGGAAACAGAACGTCCGTTAGAAGAGATGATAGTTGAAAAATTACAGGAAAAGGGATGGCATGTGACCTGTGCCGAGTCCTGTACAGGAGGAATGATTGCATCCACTTTGATTAATGTAGCGGGAGTGTCTCAGGTATTTGATGAAAGCTATGTTACCTATGCTAATTCTGCCAAGAACAGACTTCTTGGTGTGCAGGAAGAGATCTTGGAGGAGTTCGGGGCGGTAAGCAGACAGGTAGCATGTCAGATGGCTGAGGGGGCAGCTAAAGCCGCCGGCGCGGAAGCGGCTATTGCGGTGACGGGGATTGCCGGACCTGACGGGGGAACACCGGAAAAGCCGGTGGGACTTGTTTATATCGGTTGTTGGGTAAACGGAAAAACTGAAGTTACGCAGAATTATTTTCATGGAGAACGTTCGGAGATCAGAAAAGAGACAACGCAGGCAGCACTTGATCTTCTTTATCGCTGTCTGAATTGAAAGAAAGGCAAAGGATATTCGAATGAACAAAAAATGGAGTGGAGGAAAGATTGCAGCCATAATCTGTGGCTGTATAGTAGCGGGAGTTGTACTGTTTGTTACTTTTTATATCAGTGTTTTTCAAATAGTACGAGGATTTCTGGCACTTGGTGAAAAGAATAATAAATATGATTATTCAAATAACAGTAGTCTTGAATATTATGAATTCCACAATGAAATAAGGGATGGTTTGTCCTATCAGGTCAGGCTTGAAAACTATGAGGAAGAGTTTGGAGATAATGGAAATATTTCTGTTAAGATGAGCTACCCTGTGGTTTCTGGAAAAGATGATCTGGAAGCAGTCAATAAGGTTATTCAAAAAGAGCTTGATGAGGTACGGTCTTATACACAATCCGTAACAGAGTGGTTATCAGTGAATGAAAGATTTAAATTTGAGGCGGAATGCTATGTAACCTACATGGATGAGGAAGTCCTAAGTCTTGCCTATATTGAATATGGTTACCTGAATGATGAATATTATGAAAGCTATGTGATTTCGGTAAACATTGATATGGAAAGTAAAATGTTACTTACCAATTCTCAGTTGTTAGATATTGATGATAAGTTTTCTGTTGATTTCAGAGAACGCTGTGAAGTGCAGAACGGACGGATAGAGTCTTTGGCCATGTATTCTGATCAGGAAATCACAAAGCTGCTTACCTCGGATAGTAATTTAATCATATTTTATACCCCGCTTGGCATGGAGGTTGGTTTTAACTATTATTATGGCTGGGTAACGGTTACTTATCAGGACTATCAGGATTATCAGAAGCAAATTTAATATTATGGATGCAGCTTGCATTTGCTAAGAGGCAGAGCCGAGGCTTTGCCTTTTTTTGTTGCCAAAGAAAGGGGAATATGTTACATTAATAAAAGAAAGTATCTGGATTGGATTTCTTAGACCAATTAAAATGTTCTGCTTTGCATATCCGGCATTTTCAGCCAACAATCCAAAGCAAAAAAGAGAATGGAAAGGAGGAAGATGCCTTTGAGAGAGTTTTATTGGACATATATGTGTTTAGAATAAACTCAAGATATAAAAATAAAACTGGTTGACAAAATCGAACATTTGTTTTATAGTAATTAAGAACAAATGTTCTCGCTCTGATGCTGGTTTATTGGTTACACAGCTTATTGATGAAAAGGAGAAGTTATTTATGGAGAGAGAAGAAAAATTAAAAGCATTGGACGCTGCTCTTGGACAGATTGAGAAACAGTTTGGAAAGGGAGCAGTTATGAAGCTTGGGGATCCGTCTGCACAGATGAATGTGGAAACTATTCCCACAGGCTCTTTAAGCCTTGATCTTGCACTTGGACTCGGAGGAATTCCCAAAGGAAGAATTATTGAGATATACGGACCTGAATCCAGTGGTAAGACGACGGTTACTTTACATATGATTGCAGAAGTTCAGAAAAGAGGCGGTATTGCAGGATTTATTGATGCAGAACATGCACTTGATCCCGTTTATGCCAAAAATATCGGAGTAGATGTAGATAATCTTTATATTTCACAGCCTGATAATGGTGAACAGGCATTAGAAATTACGGAGACTATGGTTCGTTCTGGAGCTATTGATATTGTAGTCGTGGACTCCGTAGCAGCCCTTGTTCCCAAGGCAGAAATTGATGGTGATATGGGAGACTCACATGTGGGACTGCAGGCAAGGTTAATGTCTCAGGCACTTCGCAAGCTCACAGCAGTTATCAGTAAGTCTAACTGTACAGTTATTTTTATTAATCAGTTGAGAGAAAAAGTAGGAGTAATGTTTGGAAATCCTGAGACGACTACAGGTGGTCGTGCACTTAAATTTTATTCTTCAGTCAGACTGGATGTACGCAGAATTGAGGCACTGAAGCAGAGTGGTGAAACCATTGGTAACCGAACCAGGGTTAAAGTTGTTAAGAATAAGATAGCGCCTCCTTTTAAAGAGGCTGAGTTTGACATCATATTTGGTGAAGGTATTTCAATGGTAGGAGATGTGCTTGATCTGGCAGCAAATGTGAACATTGTGAACAAAAGCGGTGCATGGTATGCCTATGAAGGCAATAAGATTGGACAGGGACGGGAGAATACAAAACAGTATCTCAAAGATAACCCTGAGATGTTTGCGGAAATTACTCGAAAGGTACGTGAACATTTTGGACTACAGGATGCCGATCATGTTGAGAAAGCGGAAGATGAATGATTGTAACTGGAATTAGGGAAATAAATAAATCAAAAGTAAAAATAGAGCTTGATAGCGAATTCGCCTTTGTTTTATACAAGGGCGAATTGCGTTTGTACGAAATTGAGGAAGGGAAGGAACTAAAGGAAAATATCTACCATGAAATTATGGACAGGATTCTCCCAAAGAGAGCAAAGCTTCGTGCTATGAATCTTCTGAAAAGCCGGTCTTATACAACAGCTCAGCTGAGGGAAAAGCTTGAAAAAGGGGGATATCCATTTCAAATTGTGGAAGAGGCGATTCAGTATGTTTCTTCTTTTGGATATGTAGATGACAGCCAATATGCATTGGATTATATAGAGTATCACAAGGAATCCAGAAGCAGAAACAGGATATATACAGACCTGTTAAAAAGAGGTATTTCAGGAAATATCATAGCAGAGGCATGGGAGAAGGCGGTGGGCAGTGATACACCTGCACTGGAAAAGGAGCAAATTATTCAATGGATGAATAAAAAGCATTTTGCTGCTCAGGCAGCCACACCCAAGGAACAGCAGAAGATGATGGCGTTTTTATATCGTAAAGGTTTTTCGATTGAAGCAATAAGAAGTGTACTTTCACTTGACATAACTACTAATTAAGTTTAAAATTTAAGTGTTGTAAAATTGCTTTTAGAATGTTAAAGCTACATGGTTGGCATATCTGCATGTCAGTGGTTGTTCCATACATTCTATATAGATAAGAGTACAATGAAAATTAAATAAGGAGGTGCTCCTGTAAATGATGCAAGTTTTGATCGCAATCATCGTTACACTGGTAGTGGTAGCTCCTTTAGCATGGATTTTGGCAACTACTTATTATAAGAAAGTATCCGATGCCAAGATTGGAAATGCTGAAGAAAAGGCACGCGAGATTATTGATGAAGCTTTAAAAACTGCTGAAACCAAAAAGCGCGAATCCTTACTTGAGGTCAAGGAAGAGTCCATTCGTACCAAGAATGAACTTGACAAGGAAATCAAGGAACGTCGTGCAGAGGCACAACGCTATGAGCGCAGAATTCAGCAGAAGGAAGAGAACATCGATAAGAAATCAGAAGCGATTGAGAAAAAGGAAGCCAGCCTTGCAGCCAGAGAAGAAGAACTGGCTAAGCAGCGGGTTGAAATTTCAAAGCTTAATGAACAGAGATTACAGGAACTGGAACGAATCTCAGGTTTAACCTCCGAACAGGCAAAAGAATATTTATTAAAAATTGTTGAAGATGAAGTAAAACATGAAACGGCTGTGATGATCAAGGAAATGGAGAATCGCGCCAAAGAAGAAGCCGACAAAAAGGCGAAAGAATACGTGGTCACAGCAATACAGAAATGTGCAGCAGACCATGTGTCCGAAACGACAATTTCAGTTGTTCAGCTTCCTAACGACGAAATGAAAGGAAGAATCATTGGTAGAGAGGGAAGAAATATCAGAACTCTTGAGACATTGACCGGAGTTGATCTTATTATTGACGACACGCCGGAAGCTGTTATTTTATCAGGATTCGACCCTATTCGCAGGGAAGTGGCAAGGATTGCGCTTGAAAAACTTATTGTGGATGGACGTATTCATCCTGCAAGAATTGAAGAAATGGTCGAAAAAGCGCAAAAAGAAGTTGAAGTCATGATTAAAGAAGAGGGTGAGGCAGCAACTCTGGAGGTTGGTGTGCATGGTATTCATCCTGAACTTGTTAGATTGCTTGGTAAGATGAAGTTTAGAACAAGCTATGGACAGAATGCATTAAAGCATTCTATAGAAGTGGCACAACTTTCCGGTCTTTTGGCTGCAGAGCTCGGCTTAGATGTAAGAATGGCCAAAAGAGCAGGTCTTTTACATGATATAGGTAAAGCAGTTGACCACGAAATGGAGGGGTCACATATTCAGCTTGGTGTTGAACTTTGTAAAAAATACAAGGAGTCACCTATTGTCATTAATGCTGTGGAATCCCACCACGGTGATGTTGATCCGCAGTCACTGGTCGCATGTATTGTACAAGCTTCTGATACAATTTCTGCGGCAAGACCCGGTGCAAGAAGAGAGACACTTGAAACGTATACAAGCAGATTAAAACAGTTAGAAGATATCACAAACAATTTTAAAGGCGTAGATAAATCTTTTGCAATTCAGGCAGGTAGAGAGATTCGTGTAATGGTAGTTCCAGAACAGATTTCTGATTCTGATATGGTGCTTTTAGCCAGAGATATTTCTAAACAGATTGAAGCTGAGTTAGAATATCCTGGACAGATAAAGGTCAATGTCATCAGAGAATCAAGAGTAATCGATTATGCAAAATAGTTTCATTCGATTTACGGACTAATAAACGGCAGAATTCATTTTTATGGATTCTGCCTGTTTTTTTGTAGGAAATTAAAAAAAAGCTTGTTAGATAGTAAATGTTATAGTAGAATAGTATGGGCATTGGATTGTATACAATTATCCAAAGATACTAT
>CAMBLS010000033.1 GCA_945868485.1 uncultured Lachnospiraceae bacterium
TTGGTCGCCAAATTTTAGATAAATCCCTGAAAGATCAGTTTTCAAATATTGTTCCTTAAATTCCTGCCACTCTCTGCATTCCTTTAAATGAATCCCCTTTTCCTCTCCCATGAGACAGGTGCTGCTTCCTTCCCATATCCCTTCCTTTTGAAAGCATGCAAGGAAGTGCCCCTCTCCTTCCAGCTTATGCGGCCAAAGGCGTATCACATTTTCAATTCCTTCTACCGGCATTTCGGCCAAAGAAAGACTCCCCGCTTCCATACCCGGATACCTTTCCAAAGGTTCCAATCTAAATTCCGGATGTGCTGCAAGGAAACGGCTTACAGTCCCCTCGTCCTCTATGGGTGCAAAGGTACAGGTGGAATAAATCATTCTCCCACCCGGTTTCAGCATCAGCGATGCACT
The DNA here is from genome assembly GCA_945868485.1 of uncultured Lachnospiraceae bacterium. Taxonomy (GTDB): domain Bacteria; phylum Bacillota; class Clostridia; order Lachnospirales; family Lachnospiraceae; genus Suilimivivens. The sequence continues at coordinate 406 of CAMBLS010000033.1, forward strand.
TTCCAGTATATCATCCTGCCTTTTTCCACACATTTCCACATTGGCAGGACTCCATTCTGAAACAGCCTCCTCATTCTTACGAAACATTCCCTCTCCCGAGCAGGGGGCATCCACCATAATTCTATCGAAATATCCCGGAAACCGTTCTGCAAGATAAGATGGTTCATGACTCACCACAATGGCATTTCTAATTCCCATCCGTTCAATATTTTCTGACAGGATTTTTGCTCTCTGGGGATGAATTTCATTACAGATTAGCAAGCCCTGCCCCTGCATGGCAGCGGCAATCTGGGTACTCTTCCCACCAGGCGCCGCACACAAATCAAGAATCTTTTCTCCCGGCTGTGCCTTAAGGTATGTGGCCGGTGCCATAGCGCTGGCTTCCTGAATATAATAGACGCCTGCCTCATGAAAAGGATGTTTTCCCGGACGGCCTTCTTCCTTATAATAATATCCTCCCTCCGCCCAGGGTACAGGCCTTAACAAGCAATCCATTTTCGCTCCCAATTCTTCTCTGTTTACTTTCAACAAGTTCACACGAAGAGACTGGTATTTCGGTCTGTCATAGCTTGCTAAAAATGTCGGATATTCCTCCCCCAGCATAGTTCTCATTCTATCTAAAAACGGTTCAGGTAACATATTTTCCTCTATAATAAATAAGCTTCTTTTGCATAAATAATTACTTTACATATTATAACATAGCGATTTTGCGGTGTAAATAAAACCCGAAAAGGAACCCCCAAGAAGCCTGACCAAAAACACCGGACAAATGTCCCAATTTGGGTATTGTTATTTTCAACCCAAATTTTTATAATTTCCTACAATAATAGGCACAAATTTGAAAGGACTGATTTTACAATGAGTGAAAGTAAAGCATCTCCTATGGAAAAACTGGCTACCTTTATTGTAGATAAACGTAACCTGTTCTTTCTTTTATATATCTTTGCTATCATCTTCTGTTTTTTTGCTACCGGATGGGTAAACGTCGAAAATGACATCACTACTTACCTTCCTGAGGAAACGGAAACCCGTCAGGGACTTTCCCTTATGAATGAAGAATTCGTCACCTATGGTTCTGCCAGAGTTATGGTGTCAAACATTTCTTACGAAACCGGTCTGCGGCTTCAGGAGGAATTAGAGGCAATAGAAGGTGTCACAAGTGCAGAATTTGCCAATACCGCAGATCATTATCAAAATGCATCTGCTCTTTTTAATGTAACCTTTGATGGCATCTCCACTGACCAGGTCAGTGTTAATGCCATGTGTAGGATAGAGGAGCTTCTTTCCGATTATGATACCTATATTGATACAGAAGTAGGTGTTGACAGTGCAGCAGATCTTCAGCAGGAAATGCAGGTGATTGTCCTGATTGCCGCTGTTATTATTGTGGTGGTTCTGACCCTAACATCCCGTTCTTATGCCGAAATACCTGTATTGATTGCCACCTTTGGTGTGGCTGCAATCTTAAATATGGGAACCAACTTTCTTTGTGGTACCATTTCCTTTATCTCCAATTCCGTTACCGTGGTGCTACAGCTTGCACTTGCCATAGACTATGCCATCATTCTCTGCCATCGCTTCAGTGATGAACATGAAACACTTCCTGCCAGAGAGGCTTGTATTGCGGCGCTTTCCAAAGCCATACCGGAAATTTCTTCTTCCTCTCTTACCACCATATCCGGTCTGGCAGCATTGGCATTTATGCACTTCCGAATTGGTATGGATCTTGCGACTGTACTAATTAAGGCAATTATGCTGAGTCTTTTATCTGTATTTACCCTCATGCCAGGTCTTCTGATGTTGTTCAGCAACCTAATTGACAAGACCAAGCATAGAAAAATATTACCGGAAATTACTCTGATTGGTAAGTTTGATGTTATGACCCGTTTCATCGTCCCTCCTGTTTTTATTGCCCTTGTGATTTTTGCCTGTATCTGGGCAAACAAGTGTCCTTATTGCTACAGCTTTACCGATTTGACCACCACCAAACAGAGTGAAAGCCAAATTGCCTATCAGAAGATTAAGAAAACCTTTGGTACCAGCAATATGGTGGCAGTTATCATTCCCTCCGGGGACTATCACGCAGAAGCATCTCTGCTAAAGGATCTGGAGAACTGTCCGGAAGTGAAATCTGCCATGGGGCTTGCAAATATTGAAGCAATGGATGGCTACACGCTTACCGATGCCTTGAATCCAAGAGAATTTTCTGAGCTTGCAGGTATTGAATATGAACTCGCCAATCTACTTTATTCTGCCTATGCGGTCAACGATGATCAATACGGTCAGATTCTAAGTGGGCTGGACACCTATCAGGTTCCCCTTTTCGATATGTTCATGTTTTTGAAGGAGCAGATGGAAAAAGGAAATATTACCCTTGAGGGTGATATTCAGGATGATCTGGACGATATGTTCGACCAGCTTGAAAAAGCGAAGCTTCAGCTAAAGACAGAAAATTTTTCCCGCCTTGTAGTGTACCTTAATCTGCCAGAGGAAAGCCAGGAAACTTTCGACTTCCTGAAGATTATCCATCAGAACGCCGAAAAATATTATGATGCAGAAAGTGTTTATGTGGTTGGTAATTCCACCAGCGATTATGATTTATCCTCCTCCTTTGTACAGGATAATCTTTTAATCAGTATCCTTTCTGCCCTGTTTGTAATTGTAATCCTACTCTTTACTTTTAAATCAGCAGGACTTCCGGTACTCCTGATTGTGGTTATTCAGGGAAGTATCTGGATTAACTTCTCCTTCCCTTACCTGATGGATGAGCCCCTTTACTTCTTAAGCTATCTGATTGTAAATGCCATTCAGATGGGGGCAAATATTGACTATGCCATTGTCATCTCCAGCCACTATAAGGATTTAAAACAGGAAATGCATCCGAGGCACGCTATTATCGCAGCCCTGAATGAGGCCTTTCCCACAATCTTTACCTCTGGTAGCATTTTGGCAGTTGCCGGTGCTTTAATTGGACAGATGACCACAAATCCAATTATTTCCGCCATCGGAAGCTGCTTAAGCAGAGGTACAATCATTTCGATTGTTCTAGTTTTGGCTGTACTTCCACAAATACTGGTACTTGGCGATAACATTATTGAGCACACCAGCTTCGAACTGAACCGAATCAATTTATCTACAAGATCCTACTCCGGTACCATCCGCGTCAACGGTCATTTGCGAGGACGTGTGAACGGCACAATGGAAGGTACCTTCTATGGTGTAATCCGGGGTGATATGGAGGCAATGATCTCCTCAGGAAAGGCAGTGACGATTGAAGAAGCTGATTCTATTGAAGAAGGAAGTGGTATAAATGAATAAAAAAATATTTTCATTTTTTATGATTCTTATCCTGGGAATTTCAATTCCTTTTAACTGCATAAATATGATTGCTCATGCTAATCCCGGCATCTCTTATACAGAAGCCGGAACTGAATATGATTTAAGTAATGCCATTCATATTTCCTCTGTCAAAGACCTTAAAAATATTTCTGAAAAATGCATATCAGACACCTGGTCCCGAAATAAAGTCTTTGTTCTAGAGGCGAATCTTGATTTAAGTGACTCCGAATTTACAAGTATTCCAACCTTTGGAGGTATTTTTCTGGGACAGGGCCACACCATAAGCGGACTTTCTTTCTCTGGTGGCAGCAACAATACCGGTCTGTTCCGTTATGTCCAGGAAAGTGGGGAAATCTATCATCTGTCTATATCCGGAACTGCCTCTGCAGAGGGCACTCACCAAGGCCTTTCTCTTCTTGTAGGATGCAATTATGGTCTCATCAGTGGCTGCAACACCTCTGGAAATATTACCGGTGAAGACCAGGTAGGCAGCATTGCAGGAGTCAATGAAATAAGTGGCGTCATCATGAGCTGTATGTCAAGTGGAGTTGTTTATGGACGCCATCTTGTAGGTGGTATTGCCGGTGAAAATAAAGGAAGTATTTTAAATAGCAGCAACCATTGCTTTGTAAATACTACTGCTTCAGACGGCAATGTTGACCTGACTAATCTGGAACTGAACGACACTGTAACCACCATATTAACCACTGAAAATGCTTCCTCCGTTACAGATGTGGGTGGTATTGCAGGCTGCAATTCCGGCATCATCCGTGCCTGTACCAACAGTGGTTCCATTGGACATCCTCATGTGGGATACAACGTAGGCGGCATTGCCGGAAGCCAGGTTGGCTATATAGAAGGCTGTATCAATTATGGACTTCTGAATGGCCGAAAGGATGTAGGCGGTATTGTCGGTCAAATGGAACCCAGCAGTGAAATGGAATATGCAGAAGATACCCTAAAAAAACTGAACACTGAGTTTGATAAGCTTCACGACCTTCTTACTCAGCTTGACAGGGATGCTTCCGGGGCTTCAACTGCACTTACCAACCAAATTAACAAGCTACTGGCTTCTGTAAGAAATGCACAATCGGCAACCGATGCAATGATGACAAATGTGGGAGACTATTTTTCAGATTTTTCCAAACTCACAGATCTCACTACACTTTCATCACCAAAACCTATATCATTAAGTGAGATTGCTTCTTCTTTGGCTACGCCTTCTGTTTCTCCATCGGAGTCACCTTCCGTTACTCCTACTGCTACTCCCACCGGAGCACCTACCGAAGCACCTACCGAGGCGCCTATTGAGACACATGCCGAAACACCCATTGACGCCCCTGATGCCACTCCCACAGCAACACCTGCCGAAACTCCTTCGGATCCCTTTCGTGCAGGATGGGCAGAAGGATGGCCAAGCCCTTCCATAGATGTTTCAGGTAACAACTATCACATTGACTGGGAAAAGGCTGAAAAAGAGGTGAATCAAGCACAGCAAAACGTATATAACGACGCTTCAAAGCTGCTATCTGACACCCAGAGGATTGCCCAAAGTCAGGCTGCAATCCTCAGTTCCCGCATCTATTCTGCCCAAGGCTCCTTAAGCGGCAGTGTTTCTTCCATTATTTCTGATATGGAAGCTTTGAACTCTATGGCAAATAATGAGAACCAGATTATTTTAAATGACATTCAGGCAATTGTTGATGAGCTGAACGTCATTACCGACCTTATCACGGATCCGGATACCACAGATCCGGATGATATCATTACCGATGTATCAGACAATGATCAACCTGCTGATACATCTGGCAAAGTAATGAACTGTACAAACAATGGAAAAATAAACGGCGATTTAAATGTGGGTGGGATTGCCGGTTCCCTTTCCAGAGAAAACGATATTGATCCCGAAGATGATTTTAATCTGGATAGCAAGTCCACCAATATACGCTATAAGGAACGCATTGTCATCCGGCAGTGCGAAAACCGGGGTGATGTGGAAGGAAAACGTGACTGTATCGGCGGCATTGCAGGTGGAATGTCTCTGGGAAGTATTATAGACTGTATCAGTGGCGGCACTATTTCCAGCGAAGGCAACATGGTAGGCGGTATTGTAGGATCTTCCTCTTCAAATGTCCGTTCAAGCAGTGCGAAGTGCACCCTGAAGGGTGCAAACAAAATTGGTGGCATTGCAGGTTTCGGCACCAATATTTCCGACTGCTACAGCATGATACAGATTCATGGGGGAGAAAACTATCTTGGCTCTATCGCCGGTGATATTGATGCAGATGCCGAGATCAGTAATAACTATTTCGTTGAAGGATGTCCTTCAGGTATTGACGGCATTACCCGAGAGGGAATGGCTGAGGCTCTTTCCTACGAGCAGTTTATGGAGTCTCCTGATCTTCCGGATGTTTTTCAGAATCTTTCACTTACTTTTGTAGCTGATAACAAAACTGTTTCTGTCGTAACGATTCAATACGGTGACACCTTTGATCCTGATTCACTGCCTGATATCCCAGCCAAGGAAGGCTATGCAGCAGAATGGTCAGACTTCGACCAGTCTGCTATTACCTTTGATCAAACCATAGAGGCAATTTATACTGAATATATCTCCACACTGGAAAGCAGTCAGACGAAGGGGAAACGCCCGGTAGTATTACTGGAGGGAACTTTCCATCCCGAGGATCATTTTACACTTTCTCCGATTAATGCATATCCAGATGCTGCTGTAACTAAGTCTGAATGCTGGAAACTTAGCCTTAATAGTTCTTCCACCGGTCCTTTCACCGTACGATATCTGATACCGGAGGGAATGGAGGATTCGCAGATAGAGATTTTCAAAAACAATAACTGGTATCCTGTTGATATTGAGATTGATGGAAGTTATTATATATTTACCGTTGAGGATGCCAACATTGTTTTTTGTTGTGTTGCACGACCTGACACTCCGATAATAGGCCCAATCATCGTTCTTGTGATTTGTGTAGCACTACTGGCTGTTTTAATAGTGATTACACTTCGCTTAAAGAAAAGGAGAGGACAGAAGAAATGACCCATGAAACAATTTCCCTAAACACCAGACAGGCTATGGTCACATCCCTGAAAAAATTTATGGAAAAGAAGCCACTTTCCAAAATTACTGTCAGTGAAATCTGCAAGGATTGTAATATTAATCGTAAAACCTTTTATTATCATTTTGAAGATATCTATGATTTATTGCGATGGATGCTTGATCAGGAGGCATTTGAAGTGGTAAAAAAATTTGATTTATTGAAAGATAATAAGGAAGTTACCCGCTTTATCATCGATTATGTGGATGCCAACGACCACATCCTTTGTTGCGCCTATGATGCTATGGGCAGAGAAGGGATGAAGCGCTTTTTCTTTTCTGATTTTAATGGTTTTATCAACACCATCATTGAAAGTATTGAAAGGGCAATGGATATCTCCATTGCCCCAAGCTATAAACAATTCTTATGCGATTTTTATACTAATGCCATGTCCGGAATCCTTATAGACTGGTTCAGTGACCGGGCCTCCCGCACCAAAGAGGAAATGATTGAATATATTTCCGTCACTATAAGGACTTCACTAATCAGCGCTGTATGCGCGAGGGCATTATCCAAAACACCTAAATCTAATCAGTAAAGTTATCAAAATATCCCTGAATATGAATGATGGGAGTTCCCTTATCTCCTGAGCCACTGGTAAGGTCACACAGGGAACCAATCAAGTCTGTAAGCTGTCTTGGTGTCGTGCCCTGTGATGCCATATTTCCCACCAAATTGGAGGATTTCTGTTTAATACTGTTAGAAATTGCTTCCTTCAGTTCTGCACCTGATAAATTCTTAAAATCATTATCTGCAAGGTACTTTAATTTTAATTCATTGGGTGTTCCAACCAAGCCACTGGTAAATGCCGGAGAAACTACCGGATCTGCAAGCTCCCATATTTTTCCCTGAGGATCCTTAAAAGCTCCGTCACCGTAAACCATTACCTCTACATGCTTATCTGTAAGTTCCAGTATCCTGCTCTGGATTGCTTCCACCAATCCCTGACAGTCTCTGGGGAACAGTTTAATCTTATCCTCTGTAGACTTATTTGAGCCAAGTAAGCCATATTTTTCGTTATATCCACTTCCATTCACAGAACTTGTAAGTATGTCATCCATGCCACAGACAACCTTTGCCCCTGCTGCCTTTAATAACCGTTTACTTCTCGCTCTTGTATGGATGTCACATGTCAACACACAGTCTGTATAGTCCAGAATGGCTGTCGCCTGATTCGCAAAGATAATTTCCACCTCTGCCCCTGCTTCTTTAATCAGATCAGAATAGTACTGCACATAATCCACACCTGTAAACTCATGCTTGTTCTCACCAAAAAGCTCTCTATACTTTTCTAAGGACAGCACATCTGTGTAAGGGTTGATTCCTGCCTCATCCAGTTGATCGTAGGTCAGAAGTGCATTTCCCACCTCATCGCTGGGATAACTGAGCATCAACACTACCTTTTTCGCACCCATTGCAATACCCTTTAGACAGATTGCGAAACGATTGCGGGACATAATCGGAAAAATAACACCTACGGTTTCTCCTCCAAGCTTTGCCTTTACATCCTCTGCAATATCCTGAATGGATGCATAATTCCCCTGTGCACGGGCTACAATTGACTCTGTAAGTGCAATCACATCTCTGTCCCGCAAGGAGTATCCTTCACTTTTTGCAGCCTCCATTACACTGTTTACTGCAATTTCCACTAAGTCGTCGCCTTCTCTGATTATAGGACAACGAATCCCTCTTGATATGGTTCCTACTTTTCTTTCCATAGTATATACCTTCTTATTCTAAAGTATTATTGTGTAAGTCACACATATCTATTATACCCTGCACAGTACAAATTGCCAAGGACATCTTGCTGTTAAAATTTTTCGACAAAAAAGAGACACCCCATTTGGAATGTCCCTCAACAGTTCTATGACTCTGCCTGACTGATTGTAAATCTTTCCACCCTCATCTTCAGGGCATCTGCCATGTTTCCCGATTCCCTGACAAATTCAAGCATCTGCGCAGAATGTTCTGTAACACTGCAGCTTCTTTCCGCAATATCTGCAGTGCCCAGCGCTCCCTCATTTGCTGCCTTGCTTACATCTTCAATTGCCATCATCATACCGCTAATTGAAGCCAGCAGTTCCTCAGAAATTGCACTGAAATCAGTTACCATCTCATCCATGTAAACCGCATCCTGATTATACAGCTCTGCTACATTAAGAAAGCTTTCGAAGTTTTTGCTCACATCTTTGGACACAAATTCAAGTAATCGTGCCGAATCAACAGACAGATTATCTACAGCATCTGTCACCGCTTTTGTTACCTTCTGGATATTCTCAACGGCTGTCTTGGATTGCTCTGCCAGCCCTCGTATCTCGTCAGCCACCACAGCAAATCCCTTTCCTGCTTCTCCTGCCCTTGCTGCTTCAATAGAAGCATTCAATGCCAGCAGATTGGTTTGTGTCGTAATACTCATAATGGCTTCCGTCAATACCTCTATCTGCTCAACCACCTTTGCATCTTCAAGTGCCTTCTGAAGACTCGTGCTGATTTCATCCTTAATCTCAACTGCTCTTTGCTGATTAAATTCGGTATCATCTTTCGCCTTCTTAGCACGAGCATGGATATCCACTGCCTTTTGAGCCCCATCCTGTGAGCGTTCTGCAATATTTCTGGAAACCTCTTCAATTTCATGTGCCATGGTATCCATCTGCTGTGCAGATGCCGCTGTTTCCTCCATACTTGCAGAAAGTTCTTCCGTGGTTGCAGAGACATTTTCCACCTCATCATTCAGATGATCCATCTTGCCTAAAGCCTGAACTACTCCATCTGACAAGCCGATACTGCTGGTTTTTACGCTGGCAAGCACTTCATCCAAAGTTACACATAAATGATTAATTGCCCTGGCAAGTCTACCAAATTCATCCTTGCGCTTCATTTGCTTTTCTCTGGCACGCCCTGTCATATCACCTTCTGCCATCTTATCTACAAAGGCTACTACGCGCTTCAGAGATGATGTGATATCCCAAACAATGTATCCGATCACAAAAAAAGTCAAAATAAACAGAACACTCATAGAGCATGCTATGTACCTAATCCACTTGTTCACAATCTTATTAATTGTTTCTTCGTTTTCTGCCAGCTTTGCATCAATATCATCGGTATAATTTCCTGTTCCAATTACCCAGCCAAAGGGTTCATATAATTTCGAATAACTTCTCTTGGGAAGTGGTTCATCACTGCCTTCTTTGGGAAATGTATAATCACTATAGCCACCCTCCGGCTTCTGTCCAGCCGCTATAATGTTCTTCACATATTTATAGCCATTAACATCCTTTGCTTCCAGACGGTTAGTTCCTTCCGTATCATTCCCGAGCAGTACGATACTATTACCCTCTATATCATCTGCCCAGAAATACCCATTCTCACCGTATCTCAGTTCACGGAGCATATCAGCCCCCTGCTTCTTTGCTTCCTCTAATGTGCATTCACCCGCCTCATATGCCGCATAATACTGCTCCAACATAGAAATGGCATTTTCTACCTGCTCTTTAATATTACTATCATATTTGGCTTTTGCGTCTTCTTCAAGTGTAATCTTCGCTCCTTCTCTGATTTTGTTCATTCCTATAACAACGCCAGTCAAAGCTGCTACAACAATAAGCAAAACAAATCCTAAAATAATATACAGCTTCAGTCGAACCTTTAAGTTTTTCATATATCCATCTCCCTTTTCTTCTTAGTGTATTATTTTAGTTGCATACATTTTTATCAACGCATGGTCACATTATATCATACCTTTAGCGAAATTGACAGATTATTTTTCTATATGCGACTATTTTTCATCGTTATATACAAATTTTTTATTCAATTTATAGTGCTTTCTCCGATTATCTCGTTTTTTTTCTTGTTTTTTCGAAAAATTGCGGCAACTTTCTCCATATTTTGATGTTCTTAAAAACAGCAAAAAACCAGGGCAACGCCCTGGCTTTCCAACTTTAACTATTAATTTGTCTCACCGATATGCTTGATTTCCGTATATTTTGCAATATCATGGCTGGTGGTCACAAGATTTTCCAAAGATAAATCATGTACGGAATGATTTCCCGTAATTCTTGCAAAGGTTTCCAACTCACTTCGAGAAACATTTAAGAAATTGGCCACTCTCGCAGCCGCTGCATCTATCTGCATCCTTGCACGAAGTTCAGGATTCTGCGTTGCAATGCCCACAGGACAATTGCCGCTTCCACAAATACGATATTGCTGACAGGCTGCTGCAATCAATCCTGCACTAGCAATCGCAACAGCATCTGCTCCCATTGACAGAGCCTTGGCAAAATCTGCCGAAACACGAAGCCCTCCTGTAATAACCAGCGAAATATCAGAATTCACAGAGTCTAAATATTTCCTTGCACGGTACAATGCATAGATTGTTGGGATGGTCGTTGCCTCTCTTAAAAGAAGAGGGCTGGATCCTGTTGCTCCTCCTCTACCATCAATTGTAATAAAGTCCGGCTCTGCATATACACAATATTCCAAATCCTGCTCTATTCTTCCTGCTGCAATTTTAATTCCTATCGGTCTTCCGCCAGAACACTGGCGAAGCATATCTACCATTTTACGCAAATCCTCTTTGGTCTGAAGCTCCGGGAATTTGCTCGGGCTCTGAATATCCTCACCCTGCTTCTTTCCTCGAATTGCAGCAATTTCTTCTGTCACCTTTTCACCCGGAAGATGTCCTCCCATACCAGGTTTCGTTCCCTGACCAATTTTAATTTCAATTGCATCTGATGTGGTCAAATTCTCAGTTGTCACACTATATTTATTGGGAATATATTCAAATATGTATTTATATGCTGCAGCCTTCTCTTCCGGTAAAACACCGCCTTCCCCACTGCACATAGCGGTTCTGGCGAGCGCAGAGCCCTTTGCAAGTGCAATCTTTATTTCTCTTGACAGTGCACCAAATGACATATGGGAAATGTAAATGGGGCTGTCGAGTACCATAGGCTTTTTTGCATGCTTTCCAATAACTGTTTTCGTGTCTACCTCATCTCCATCATTTAACGGAGGGGGATTGAGCTGAGCACCTAGGATTAAAATATCATCCCAGTTTGGCATCGGCATCTGGGTACTCATTGAAGCACCTACTGATTTTCCTGTAACTGCCATTTCATGAATTTCTGCCATGTAACGGGCAGACGGATCATGTCTGGCTGTAGCCGGATCATAATCTAATTTCCCATGAAAGCTCTTTTCTTCTGCCCTGTTCTCCTCCGATACAAGAACAAACTTTGATGCAGGCTGCTTGCAGACAGGACATTCGGCAAGCTCTGTAATCGGCTTTCCGCTCTTTTCCTCATCGTAAATTGCTCCGCACACACTACACTTATACACTGCCATAAAACGTACCTCCACTATTTATTTGTCTTTTGCTGATAACCCTCCCCATTTATCCACGCAAATTAATATTAGTATTTATTATTAATTTTAGACTAAAATTGTTTTTTTCGCAAGAACCGCTTTTCGAAAATATCCAATTTTTAAGGCAAACCGTTTCCTTTAGTTTTCCTTCTGTTTGTTTTTTCTGCTATACCAATAATAAACTGCTGCGATAAGAAGAATAGGCACGATCAACATCCACAGGGAACTTCCTCCCTTCTTTGCTTCCTCTGCCATCTCTTTCCAGCTGACAATGAAAGGACTAAAACTGTCTACCGTAATTGTAAAGCCTTCTTTTCCCTGACATAGTCTTTATCCTCTATCAGAACCACCGGATTATTATCGCTTTCCACATGAACGATGGTAAACGCAAAATCTTTGCGAGTCCCTTCCGGGTACCTAAGGATGAAGGTCACCCTGCCCGATGGCTGTACCCACCTTCCCGAAACGATACCCTTTAACTGAATATCCACCCAGCTGTGATTATCCATTCCTACCCATGCCTTCTGCACGTCGGTATGTTTACCCAAAAGCTGCTGGACTTCTCCCTGCTGTTATTCATCCATCCTGACCTCGACCAAAAGGTATTCCACGCCCGGGCTAGGACAATCCTTTGCGGACCTTGCCCTCCCGTTGTGCCTTTGTTTGCCGCTGCTGCGGTGCTTACCGCCGGGGTAGGATTCGCCGTCGGAGGGGTATTTCTTTCGCCAGCAACCTCTATTCCCGTACCGCCATTGTCATCCGGCGGCGAGTTGACCCGTCCTTCCGGCGTCTGTTCCACTTCAGTAAGGCTCACCTTTACCAGCATAGCTGCGTTTGTGCTTGTAGAGGTTGTATAATTATACTGCATGGAGGTTTCTGCTCCACTGAAGGTGACAATACCTCCTTCCACCGAGGTAATCATTCCCGCCTGCACCACTTTTTAAGTCTAATAGTTTTCCATTTTATTTGATATAGAAAATCTTGACTTGTAGTTGTGTTATATTGACTTCTTCATCAGAAAGACAGTGAAACTCCCTGCTTTTTTCGCAAATTGGCCATATATTTGTCTTTACATGCAAACATTTGTTTATTATAATGTGTTTAAATTTTTTCTATGCAATAAAAAGCCATTCTTATTCATTAACCATATGAAAGGAGCAAAATTATGCTGATGCTTTACTTAACGTCGGTAAATCAGATCAGTTCTGCCTCGGATCCAGACCGGCTGGATGCCTGTCTCTCCAAAATTGCCGCTGGCAACAGAGATTCTCTTGCTGAGCTGTACAACCATACAAAAACCTCCGTATACAGTTTTGCTCTTTCTGTTTTGAAGAACACACAGGATGCAGAAGATGTACTGCATGACTGCTATTTGGCAGTCTACTCTGCAGCCGCTTCCTATCATTCCTCTGGGAAACCGCTGGCCTGGATTCTGACCATTACCAGAAATCTATGTCTGCAGAGGCTCCGGTCACAGCAGAGAACAGCCTATCTTTCAGAAGAAGAATGGCTGAACCTAACGGAAGGTGCGAATGTGGTATCCACAGAGGATCGTCTGATCCTAAGAGAATGTCTTTATACTTTGACAGATGAGGAACGACAGGTCATTGTCCTGCATGCTGTATCAGGTTTTCGGCACCGTGAAATCGCACAACTTTTGGAACTGCCGCTGTCCACTGTTCTTTCAAAATATAACCGTGCTGTAAAAAAACTAAGAAAACGATTAAGAGAGGAGGATGCTATGAATGAAACCAAATGAAATGGATCAGAAAATCAATCAGACTTTTACCAGAATCATTCCCGATGTCCTTGTTTCTGTCCTCTCTGATTGCAAAGAGCAGAAAGGAATGGTGGTTATAATGACACAAAAGAAAAAAGCAAACAGATGGTTCAAATGTGCTGCCGCCGTTGCCGCAGCCCTGATTCTTTTTGTAAGCGGAGCCGCTGCCGGACAGTTTTACAGAGTCAATAAAGCAGTTGCTTCCACCATATCTCTTGATGTGAATCCAAGCATCGAAATAAGTATCAACGAAAAAGAACGTGTTCTGGCTGTTAATGCCATGAATGAAGATGCCAGAGTCGTCATCAGCAATATGGATTTCACCGGAAATACACTGGATGTTACAATCAACGCTCTAATCGGGTCCATGCTGCGGAATGGGTACCTGAATGAAATTACAAACTCCATTTTAGTAAGTGTTGACAATACCGATCCCGTTAAAGGGACGGCCCTGCAGCAAAAACTGGCAGGCGAAATTGACAGCCTGCTACAGACAGAAACCTTCCATGGCTCTGTCCTGAGTCAGACTGTCACGTCAACCGATGAGCTACAGACACTGGCAGATACCTATGGAATTACACAGGGAAAAGCACAGCTCATCCAGAAAATAATCGACCATAATTCTTTCTACACCTTTAATGATCTGGTTTCACTTTCTATCAACGAACTGAATCTGCTGACCAACTCCGGTAAGATTACACTGGAGGACGTAAACTCCATCGGCACAGCCAGCGACAAAGCATACATTGGCAGGGATGCCGCACTGAGCGCAGCTCTGAGCCATGCCGGTCTGAAGCAGACAGATATTTCCTTTTCTAAAATTGAACTGGATTATGAACATGGCAATATGGAGTATGACGTGGAATTTTACTACGGAGGCTATGAATACAGCTACGAAATCAATGCATTAAACGGAACTGTGATCAGCTATAAGCAGGAAAAAGAGGATGATGCGCTCCTTTTCGGCAATAATTTCAGTAACAATTCCGACAATCGCTTTGAAAATACTGCCAGTCCTGCTCCAACCGCCAGCCAGACTGACATTGGAAAGGATGCTGCACTGAATGCGGCTCTGAATCATGCCGGTCTAAAGCAGACGGATGTTTCCTTCTCCAAGGTTGAACAGGATTATGAGCATAGCACTATGGTATATGAGGTGGAATTTTACTACAGAGGCTATGAATACAGCTATGAGATTAATGCCGCTAATGGTTCTGTTGTAGAATACGAAATAGAACTGGACGATTAGAATTGACGTCTTTTCTTCCTCCTAGCCACCGGCAGCTTTACTGCGTTTTTATTTCTGCCTCTTTATTCGTTTGAATCACCAATTATACAGGGAATCACATCTGCTAAAGCTAATGCAAGATTCTTATGTGCATTCATACTGAAATGCATATAATCATAAGGGTACATTTTTACCCCATCCACTTTACCTGCATCCAGGAAATGACAGCCAAGTCTTTTTGACACTTCTCCATACACCGATGCAAGGGCACGACTTTTTTCTACACAATTCTTCCCCATTTCCCCTGCGACTGCAGTGGTTTCATAACCGGGCTCAATGGCGGGCGGAGCCATAATTAAGATATTAGGCTCTTTGCGAAATGCTTCTCGGTCACTCATTGCCTTTTGCACCAAACGCTCCATGGCTCTCCCGATATTTTCAGGTGTGGACGAAAAACGCTCTTTTACGTCATTTGTCCCCAGCATGACAATTAATAAATCAATTGGTTTATGGGTCATCAAACAAGGGTGAATATATTGCAACCCACATAGCCCTTCAAATAGAGGATCTTCAAAACAGGCAGTTCTTCCCTCTAATCCTTCTTCTGCAATATCATACTTATCTCCAAGCATCTTAGCTAAAAGACAAGTCCATCTTTCTTCTTCCGAAAAACGTCCCCCGGTTTTAGAATTATAGCCATGTGTATTGGAATCTCCAAAGCATACTATTTTTTTTATATAATCCAATTTCTCTTCTCCTGATTTCTAAAAAATGATTTCCTCTGTTTTTGTTATATAGTACATATTATAACGTGAATAGAGTCGGATGTCGATATTTTTTTATCAGTTCTGACTGACTAAAAAGCTTCCAAAGCCATCCATTTCTACTGTCTTATCTCTTTCATTTTGACTTTATTTTCATACATGACCATACAGGTCATTATCTGTTGCAAGCCGTTCATAATATAAAAAAATTTAGAAGTAAAAAGTGTTGCAAAGAATAAATTTTCGGTTGTAAATCCTTTGACTGCACTTTCTTCTATCAATAAGCAAGGAACTTTGAAATTGCATAAATTTACCCAAAATATGGAGTTGCAGGAATATCTTGTGAACAATGTCACCACAATCTATAACAAAAATTGACTTCTTACCATGAAAATATATATTATATTGGCAGACTGTCCGCTAAACACAGTGCTCCATATCCCACCTTATCATTTGGATATTGCTGCTCTCCTCGGATGGGTCTGGCTCCCCTCCTTAAATAGGCTTTTATCTTCTCCCCATAAAGAAAG
>CAMBLS010000034.1 GCA_945868485.1 uncultured Lachnospiraceae bacterium
GATTGCCGGAATTGTAAATGGAAACATGTCGGTGGAGGAAGATGCCATCAGACTTGCGGGATGGATGAAAGAGCACTATGGCTCTACTATGATTGCTGCACTGAAAACAGTGCTTCCAGTCAAACAGTCCATGAAGCCCAAGAAAAAAAAGAAGATTACACGACTTTTGACGGTTGAGGAAACTCGTGCTGTGCTTGGTGAGTGTTTGAGAAAGCACCAAAATGCGAAGGTAAGAGTGTTGGATGAGTTATGTAAGGAGCCGGTGCTGCCCTATGAGCTGATCATCGGAAAGCTGAATGTGGCGGCAGCAACATTAAGGAGTCTGCAGACACAAGGCGTTATTTCTATAGAGGCGGAAAGCTATTACCGAAATCCGGTAAGGCTGCAGACAGCCAAGGAAGCTGGACTTGCCTTAAGTCATGAACAGGAAAGAATTCGTGACAGAGTGCTTGAGGATTATGATGGAAACAGACGGGAGACCTACCTGATTCACGGAATCACAGGAAGCGGAAAGACGGAGGTCTATTTATCTCTGATAGAGGGAATGATAGAAAGAGGGAAGCAATGTATTGTGTTGATTCCTGAAATTGCGCTGACTTATCAGACACTGCTTCGTTTTTATAAGCGGTTTGGCGACAGAGTATCGGTCATGAATTCTACTCTGTCGGCGGGAGAAAAATTTGATCAGTGCGAACGTGCAAAAAAGGGTGAAATCGATGTGATTATCGGCCCCCGTTCAGCATTGTTCGTGCCCTTTCCCAATCTGGGAATGATTATCATTGACGAGGAGCATGAGCCCAGCTATAAGAGTGAGAGCATGCCCCGGTATCATGCCAGGGAAACTGCGGAATATCTGGCAGAAATTAAAAATGCCAGTTTGGTGCTGGGATCCGCAACCCCCTCTTTGGAAGCTTATTATCGTGCAAAAGAAGGAAAGTATCAATTATTTACTTTAACCCGCAGACTTACGGGAGGAAGCCTTGCCCCCGTGTCTGTGATAGACTTAAGACAGGAACTTAGAAGCGGTAATCGTTCTATTTTCAGCCGTAGACTTCAGGAACTGATAGAAGACAGAATGGAGAAGAAAGAGCAGATTATGCTTTTTTTAAACAGAAGAGGCTATGCGGGATTTGTGTCATGTCGTTCCTGTGGATATGTGATGAAGTGTCCCCACTGTGATGTTTCTTTATCACAGCATTTAGGCACGACGAGGCGGATGAAGGGCAGAATGGTCTGTCACTATTGCGGGTATGAAACTGAGCAGCCACCCAAATGTCCTTCCTGTGGTTCACCGTATCTGTTAGGATTTAAGGCAGGGACACAGCAGATTGAAGAGCAGCTTTCCAAACGCTTTCCCGGAATCAGGATACTGCGTATGGATGGGGATACTACTCGAACCAGGGACAGCTATGAGAAGATCCTTTCTGTATTTTCAGAGGGTGAAGCAGATGTGCTGGTGGGAACACAGATGATTGTCAAAGGACACGATTTCCCAAATGTAACGCTGGTAGGTGTGCTGGCAGCAGACTTATCTTTAAATGACAGCGATTACCGGGCAGGAGAGAGAACCTTCCAGCTGCTCACCCAGGCAGCAGGAAGAGCAGGGCGTGGACAAAAGCCGGGAGAGGTAATCATTCAGACCTATCGCCCGGAACACTACAGTATTATACGGGCTGCAAGTCAGGATTATGAAGCCTTTTATGAAGAGGAAATTGTCTACCGTGAGCTTGGGGATTATCCACCGGCAGCGCATATGATGGCGATTCTCATCACAGCGGTAAAGGAGGAGAAGGGGGATGTGCTTGCAGGAGAAATCGCCAATCTGGCGAAAGAGTCAGAAAAAGTGGTCGTTATCGGACCTGCAAAGGCATCCATCGGAAAAATCAAGGATATTTACCGCTTTGTAATCTATTGCAAATCTCCTGACTATGGACAGCTGACACAGATTAAAGATAAAATAGAGCAATACTTATCGCCACTTGTCTTGAAAGAGGAGAATGTGCAGTTTGATTTTGACCCAATGGACAGCTTTTAGAATAAACAGACAAAATGGAGGAAAATAAAAATGGCAATCAGAAACATAAGAGAAATAGGAGATCCTGTTTTAAATAAGAACTGCAAAGAAGTAAAGGAAATGACAGAGCGTACTTTGGAATTGATCGATGATATGTTTGATACCATGTATGAAGCTCAAGGAGTAGGGCTGGCAGCACCTCAGGTTGGCATCTTAAAGCGGATTGTAGTAATTGATGTAACCGGAGATGACCCCATGCTTTTAATTAATCCGGTTATCCTTGAAAGTAGTGGAGAGCAGACCGGATACGAGGGATGTTTAAGTGTTCCCGGAAAATCCGGAATTGTGACCAGACCTAATTATGTGAAGGTAAAAGCATATGATGAGGAGCTAAATCCTTTTGAACTGGAAGGAACAGAGCTGCTTGCCCGTGCAATCTGTCATGAGATGGAGCATCTGGACGGACATTTGTATGTAGAAAAAGTGGAAGGCGATCTGGTTAATACTTCAGATTTATATGAGGAATGTGAGGAAGAGGAAAGCGAAGAATGAAGATAATATATATGGGAACTCCTGATTTTGCAGTGGCGCCCTTTGAAGCAATTATTCGTGCGGGACATCAGGTAACAGCTGTTGTTACTCAGCCAGATAAGCAGAAGGGGAGAGGTAAGGAAGTACAGATGACACCGGTGAAGGAATGTGCGTTAAAGCACGGCATTCCGGTCTTGCAGCCGATTAAAATAAAGGAAGCCGAGGCAGTAGAGCAGTTAAGGCAGTATCCGGCAGATATCTTTGTAATTGCGGCTTTTGGACAGATTTTATCAGAAGAAATCTTGAACATGCCGAAATATGGGTGCGTAAATATTCATGCATCCCTGCTTCCTGCTTACCGGGGAGCAGCGCCCATACAGTGGGTGATTTTAAACGGAGAGACACAGACCGGCGTAACCATTATGCAGATGGCAAAGGGATTAGATACCGGAGATATGCTTTGCAAAGTGGTAGTACCTATAGATGTGAAAGAAACAGGCGAAAGTTTACATGATAAACTGATGGCGGCAGGGGCTGAGCTGATTGTGGAGGCACTCCCTAAGATAGAGCGGGGAGAACTGATTCCAAAGAAGCAGGACGAGTCCTTATCCTCCTATGCGGCGAGACTCACTAAGTCCATGGGATTGATTGATTGGAAGCAGGATGCTGATGTCCTGGAGCGGCTGGTTCGGGGCTTAAATTCATGGCCCAGTGCGTATACTTATTATCATGGAAAGACTTTAAAAATCTGGGAGGCAGATGTAACAGATGCAGCAAATCAGGGAGAACTGGAACCGGGATGTGTCGCACAGGTAGGTAAGGATTTTTTTGACGTGGTCTGCGGAAACAGGAGCCTGCGTATTTACTCTTTGCAGCTGGAAGGAAAGAAGCGGATGTCGGTAAGAGATTTTCTGTTAGGATATGAAGTCCCATCAGGTCTAAAACTGGGTAGGGAAGAAAAACAGGCATAAAGGGAAAACAGGAGGTTTTGAAAATGTTTGGGTATTATTATGATCCTACTTATATTTTGGTATTTATTGGCGCAATCATATGTATGGTTGCAAGTTCCCGGGTGAACAGCACATACAGGAAGTACGCAAAAGTCCGTGCCCGCAGTGGAATGACCGGTGCAGAGGCAGCAGAGAGAATTTTAAGAATGTCAGGAATTAATGATGTGCAGATTCAGCATGTGGCAGGGGATTTGACAGATCACTATGACCCTTCTAAAAAGGTTCTGAGACTATCAGATTCCGTTTATGGTTCCCGCTCCGTTGCTGCTATCGGAGTAGCTGCACATGAGTGTGGACATGCCTTGCAGCATAAGGAAGGTTACCTGCCAATCAAAATCCGTTCCATGTTGGTCCCGGCAGCCAATCTTGGCTCCAAGCTGGGGCTTCCGCTGGTTATTCTTGGTCTTGTTCTTGGCTTTAGCTTTACATTGCCTGGTGGCGGATATTTCTCATTGGCACAGCTGGGAATTTGGATTTTTTCTCTTGCAGTGCTGTTTCAGATTGTAACATTGCCGGTAGAATTTAATGCATCAGGAAGGGCTTTGAAGATGTTGGGGAGCTATGGCATTATGAACGAAGATGAAGTAGATGACTGCAAGCACGTGCTAGGAGCAGCGGCTCTTACTTATGTTGCGGCAGCAGCCTCTTCCATTTTGCAGCTTTTAAGATTAATTCTTCTTGCAGGAAACAGAAGAAGAGACGATTAGAAGAGGGATTGAGATTTGGAGAATTCAAGGGAACTGGTTCTGGATATGCTGATGGAGATTCTTGAAAAGGAACCTACAGCCATCTGGTAATCAGAGATGTATTGGATAAATATAATTATAGTAGCCATAGAGATAAAGCCTTTGTAAAAAGGGTAACAGAGGGTACTTTGGAGAGAAAGCTTCAGATAGATTATATTCTGGATCAGTTTTCCAAAGTACCCGTTTCTAAGATGAAGCCCTTAATCAGAAATTTGATGCGGATGAGCGTTTATCAGCTACTCTATATGGACAGTATTCCTGACAGTGCGGTTTGCAATGAAGCCGTGAAACTGGCAGGGAAAAGAGGATTTAAGGGACTATCAGGTTTTGTCAATGGAGTGCTCCGTAACATTGCCAGAAACAGACAGAAGATTGATTATCCTAATCTTTCAATCCGATATTCTATGCCTGAATGGCTGGTAGAGATGTGGACGAATGCATACGGAGAGGAAAAGACCCGTTGTATTCTGGATGGGCTTTTGGAAGAACATCCGGTGACAATTCGCTTAAAGGAATCCTTAAGCAGGCAACAGGAAGAAGAGTGGCAGCAGTGGCTTGAAAGAGAGGATGTTAAGGTGAGCAGACATCCCTATCTGGCTTATGCCTATCAGTTGGAGAATATAGAGGGAATCAGAAATCTTCCGGGATATGAAAAGGGATATTTTGTAGTGCAGGATGTGAGCAGTATGTTGGTGACAGAAGTGGCAGCAGTAGAATCGGAAGAACAGATTTTGGTTTTGGATGTATGTGCTGCACCCGGCGGCAAGTCCCTGCATATGGCAGAGAAGCTTGGCGCACATGGAAATGTGGTTTCCCGTGATCTGACAGAGTATAAGGTTTCTCTGATCAGGGATAATATAGAAAGATTGAACTATGAAAATATTGTGGCAGAGGTATTTGACGCATTAGTTCTTGATGAAAGCCTGATTGGAAAAGCAGATGTGGTGTTGGCGGATCTGCCCTGCTCCGGTCTTGGAATTATGGGAAAAAAGCGGGATATTAAATATAGGATGACACCGGAATTGTTGAAGGAGCTGGAAGAGCTCCAGAAACAGATCCTTGAGATGGTATGGCAATATGTAAAACCGGGCGGGATACTCATTTACAGTACTTGTACCATTAATCCGGGGGAGAATCAGGATCAGGTAAAGTGGTTTTTGGAGGAACATCCTTTTGAACTGGAAAGCTTATTGCCACTTCTGCCGGAACCGCTTAAGGAAGAAGGAAAAGGTGGAATGCTGCAACTTCTTCCGGGTGTCCATGAAACGGATGGATTTTTTATGGCAAGGATGAAAAGGAAGATCAGAGTTTAAATATGAAGGATATTAAATCGTTAACCTTAGAAGAATTGAAGGCAGAAATGGAACGGATGGGTGAGAAATCCTTCCGGGCAAAGCAGCTGTATGAATGGATGCATGTAAAGCTGGTAAGAAGTTTTGATGAGATGACGAATCTTCCCCGGGCATTGAGAGAGAGATGTGAGAGGGAATATGATTTTACGGCTGTAAAGCAGGTGAGGATGCAGGAGTCTGCCATAGACGGCACCAGAAAGTATCTGTTTGAATTAGGAGACGGGAAACTGGTGGAAAGTGTATGGATGAAATACAAGCACGGCAACAGTGTGTGTATTTCATCTCAGGTGGGGTGTCGTATGGGCTGCGCTTTCTGTGCCTCTACACTGGACGGGCTGGAACGCTCCTTATCACCCTCAGAAATGCTGGATCAGATTTATGCAATTACACTTTTAACAGGAGAAAGAGTATCCAATGTGGTGGTCATGGGAACAGGAGAGCCCATGGATAATTATGACAATCTTTTACGTTTTATCACCCTTCTGACAGACGAAAACGGATTACATATCAGTCAGAGGAACGTGACTGTTTCTACCTGTGGACTGGTACCAAAGATGCGTCAGCTGGCAGAGGAGCAGCTACAGATTACGCTGGCGTTGTCTCTTCACGCAACTACCGATGAAAAGCGCAGAAGACTGATGCCTGTTGCAAATAAGTATTCTGTTCAGGAATTGATGGAGACATGTGCATATTACTTTGAAAAGACCGGCAGAAGGATTACCTTTGAGTACTCTCTGGTTGGTGGTGTGAATGATACGGATGAGGATGCCAGAGAATTAATTGCACTGATTAAGGACTTAAACTGTCATGTAAACCTGATTCCGGTAAATCCGATTAAAGAGAGAGATTTCGTTCAGTCTGGCGGCGAAGCAATTGCTGCATTTAAAAATAAACTTGAAAAAAACGGAATTAATGTTACTATTAGAAGGGAAATGGGAAGAGATATTGACGGTGCATGTGGACAGCTTCGGAGAAGGCAAAAGGCACTGCAATAGGAGGTAAAACCGTGATAAGATCCTTTTCTTTGACAGATATAGGAAAAAAGAGAAAACTGAATCAGGATTTTGTTTATGTATCGGAGAAACCGGTGGGGAATCTTCCCAATGTGTTTGTTGTTGCTGACGGCATGGGTGGTCATAATGCGGGGGATTATGCATCCAAGTGTACGGTTGAGACCATGGTCAGAGAAATCAGAGGAAGCTTTGAAAAAAATCCGGTACGGATTCTTGGTAAGGCAATCAGGGCGGCCAATGATCAGATCAGAAGGAGAGCCAGAGAGGATGAAAGTCTCTATGGCATGGGTACAACAGTGGTTGCAGCAACCTGCCTTGGACACTATTTGCAGGTGGCCAATGTGGGGGACAGCAGGCTATACATTATTAATGATGAGATCAGACAGATTACACGGGATCATTCTCTGGTAGAGGAAATGGTGCGGATGGGAGGCATTGATCGGAATGCAGCAAGAAATCATCCGGACAAAAACATCATTACCAGAGCAGTTGGAGCACTTGATACAGTGGAAATTGACTTTTTTCATGAGGAGCTTAGGCCAGGTGACCTTGTTCTCATGTGTTCAGACGGATTGACCAATATGCTTGAGGATGAAGAAATTGGCATGATATTAAGAGAACGTATTTCAATAGAGGAAAGAGCTGAGAAGCTGGTGGAAGCGGCTAATAATAATGGCGGAAAAGATAATATTGCAGTGATACTAATCGATGTATTCGCCAAAGAATGATGATGTAAGAGGTAAATATGATTAAAATAGGAATGATAATTGGAGACAGATACGAAATACTGGAAAAAATCGGTACAGGTGGAATGTCTGATGTTTATAAGGCAAAGGATCATAAGCTGAATCGTATGGTTGCAGTGAAGGTTTTAAAGCAGGAGTTCAGCGAAAACGCTAATTTCGTATCCAAATTCAGAATTGAGGCTCAGGCAGCAGCCGGGTTGATGCATCCCAATATTGTGAATGTATATGACGTAGGGGAAGAGAATGGAATCTACTATATTGT
This sequence comes from uncultured Lachnospiraceae bacterium, assembly GCA_945868485.1. Taxonomy (GTDB): domain Bacteria; phylum Bacillota; class Clostridia; order Lachnospirales; family Lachnospiraceae; genus Suilimivivens. The sequence goes on from CAMBLS010000034.1 coordinate 7,675, forward strand.
TATGGAGCTTGTAGAGGGAATCACCCTGAAAAAATATATTGAGAAGAAAGCAAGACTATCTGTTAAGGAGGCAATCAGTATTGCCATTCAGGTAAGCATGGGGATTGAGGCAGCTCACAATAACCATATTATCCACAGAGATATCAAGCCACAGAACATCATTATTTCAAAGGAAGGTAAGGTAAAGGTAACGGATTTTGGTATCGCCAAGGCAGCTACCAGTAATACCATTACCTCAAATGTAATGGGCTCAGTTCATTATACCTCTCCCGAACAGGCAAGAGGCGGTTATTCAGATGCTAAGAGCGACATTTATTCTCTTGGTATTACCATGTTTGAAATGCTTACAGGTCGTGTTCCGTTTAATGGTGAAACCACTGTAGCCATTGCTATCAAGCATATTCAGGAGGAAATGCCATCTCCCAGGGAATATGTTTCCGAAATTCCTATCAGTGTGGAACAGATCGTATTTAAATGTTGCCAAAAGAGCCCAGATCGCAGATATCAGTCTATGGGAGAGTTGATTGCGGATTTGAAACGTTCATTGATGACACCGGACGAGGATTTTGTGAAGGTGGTAAATCCGGATGAGGACGGTTCAACGAAAATGATCAGCGACAGTGATATGGAGCAGATCAAAAAGCAGTCCAGGCACAGAGACAGTATGGAGGAGGCAATGCATCTGCGCAAGGAAGCAGATGTTAAGAGGAGCCTTCAAAAGAAGCATGCGATTGAGGAAGAAGAGTTAGACGAAGAAGAGTTAGATGAGTCTGAGTATGAGTATTACGGAGACGAGGAAGAGGACGGAGACGATTATGATCCCAGGATGGAGCGTCTTACGACTATCCTTGCAATTGTGGCAGCTGTTCTGATTGGATGTATTGTACTTTTTCTGGTTGGAAAAGCATTTGGGCTGTTTAATTTCGGCTTCTTTGCTAAAAACGGAGAGCAGGTGGAGGAACAGGCTGAAGAAGAAAAAGTACAGGTTGAGATGATTGATGTAGTGGGACAGAATGTGGATGATGTAAAGGTGGCTCTTTTGAACCTGGGACTGACTCCTGAAATTGCCTATCAGGAGAGTACCCAGTATGGACAGGGGATTGTAATGGATTCCAGTATTGCTCCGGGCACCATGGTGGAGGAAGGAACCAACGTTGTGATTACTGTCAGCGCAGGATCAGAAGGTGTGGAAGTACCAAACGTTGTGGGAATGACAGAAGCGGAGGCAGTTGCAACCTTAGGAAAGAAGGGATTTGTTGTTAATACTACCGAAGGCTATGATCAATATATCAAAGAAGGTAATATTATTACCCAGTCACCTGAAGCCGGATCAAAAGCTCCGGGAGGAACAACTGTATCCATCCGTGTTAGCCAGGGACCGGAAAATGCCAAGGTGAGAGTGCCGGATCTTACAGGCTTAGATGAGTCGACGGCTATGGCAAGCCTTGTAGAGGCAGGACTCCAGCTTGGAGTTGTGTCTGAGGTAAACAATGAAAATGCAGAATTAACAGGTCTGGTATGTTATCAGAGCTACTCAGTAGGTTCTTATGTGGATGAAGGAACCGTTGTAGATATCAGTATCAGCCTTGGACCGATTCAGTCTACCTATAGATTTTCCGACAGTATTTCGGCGCCTACGCCGGAGGAGGATCCAAATTACAAGTCTGGAACGATTGTAACGGTAACACTGGTGGCAGATGATGGGACGCAGCTGCTGAGTACACAGACAGCATCCTTCCCCATCCAGCAGCAGAACATCAGTGGAATTAAAAGTGAAACAGGATATATTTTGTATCAATATGTAAATGTGACAGACGCCACCAGTGTAACTAATGCGGATGGCACAGTAACCACAATAGAAGGTTCTTCAGAGACTAAGGAAATCAGGCGTCCAATAAGATTTACGGCAGAGTAGGATAAAGGAAGAAGTATATGCAGGGAAAGATCATAAAGGGAATTGCAGGCTTTTATTATGTATATACACCTTTGGGACTGGTGGAATGCAAAGCCAGAGGGGTTTTCCGGAAAGAAAAGATTAAGCCGCTTGTTGGAGACAATGTGGAAATTGAACTTGTAGACGAAGCACTGCTTCTGGGAAATATCATCAAGATTCTTCCCAGAAGCAATGCTTTAATTAGACCGGCATCAGCCAATATTGACCAGGCGCTGGTAATTTTTGCCATTGTAAAACCAAATCCAAATTATAATCTGCTGGATAGATTTTTAATTAATATGGAAAAGCAGGGACTACCGTCAGTGATCTGCTTTAATAAAAGGGACATTGCAACACCGGAGGATGAACAGGAACTTGGAGAAGCCTATGGAAGGTGCGGTTATCAGGTATTATTTGCCAGCGGAGCAAAGGAACAGGGAATTGAGGATATCCGCAGATGCCTTAATGGAAAAACTACAGTAGTTGCAGGTCCCAGTGGGGTGGGGAAATCTACCATTATTAATGCACTGTGTCCAGAGGCGCAGATGGAGACCGGAGAAATCAGCCATAAGATTGAGCGGGGCAAGCATACTACCCGTCATGCCCAGTTGTTTGCACTCTCGGATGATGCTTTTATAATGGATACGCCGGGCTTTACCTCCCTTAGTCTTGGCGATATGGAGAAGGAAGAGTTACAGGGATGTTATCCAGAATTTGCAGAATTTGAAAAAGACTGCCGGTTCGGTGGCTGTGCCCATATCAGTGAGCCGGTGTGCGGGGTCAAGGCTGCATTGGCAGAGGGAAAGATCAGCAGAGTGCGCTATGATAATTATGTGATGCTGTATGAGGAATTAAAAAATAAAAAGAAGTACTAAGCTAAAGGGGGATTTAGCATGGGAAGAAATGTATTAAAGAAAATGATGGCATTGGGAATTGCGGTAGCTCTATTAGGAGGCGTAACAACGATCTCGGTGCAGGCAAAGGAAACACAGGTAGAAGTGCAAGAAGAAAATTAGGATTACAGCGATTCATCAAATTGGGAATATATTGAGGATGCAGTGGAGAATAAGGATGCAGATTGTTTTTTAATTTGTCCTACTGTTGTGTTTGGTGCCGGAAATATGGACATTACAGATGAATCTTCCCGATATGTATTTGAGGGAGCACTTAATATGGAGCGGGGGATTTACGAAGGAAATTGCCGGATGTTTGCCCCCTTCTACAGACAGGCGGCTTTGGATAATTATAAGCTCTTAAAGGAAGAGGCAGAACCTTATTTTACTTTAGCTTATGGGGACGTAAAGGATGCTTTTCTTTATTATATGGAATATGAGAATCAGGGAAGACCCTTTGTGCTGGCAGGATTTTCTCAGGGAGCAGATATGTGCCTTAGAATTATGAAGGATGTGTTTGCAGACCATCCGGAATACCGTAAGCAGATGGTAGCTTGCTATGCTATTGGCTGGAGCTTGACAAAGGCTGAAACAGAGCAGTATCCATGGATGCATCTTGCCAAGGGTGATATTGATATTAATGGAATTGTTACCTTTAATACAGAATCTATTGATAACTCCTATTCCATTATTGTACCTGTGGGTACGCTGGCAATCAATCCCTTGAACTGGAGGACAGACAGCACTTATGCACCAGCCAGTTTGAATGAGGGTGCTTGCTTTACAAATTATAGCGGAGCAATTAAGAAGGAAATTGACGAGTTTACGGGTGCCTATATTGATCCTAAGAGGGGAACACTGAAGGTGGATGCAACGGTATCCCAAGAGAAGTATCCGGCAGGACTTGATATCTTTGCAGATGGTGTTTATCATTTATATGATTATCAGTTCTTCTATCGTAATCTGCAAGAGAATGTGGAAAGACGTATTGAAACCTATAAGTTGATTGAATGGCATGCGGAAAGAAGCGTGAGTTAGTCAGCCAATGTCATTAAGTTAAAAATAGGGATTAATAAGCATTTTTAATTGACTATCAAACGGATAGTAGTTAAACTCAATTATATAAATAATTTTTCTACAAAGTGCAAAAGATGGGGGGAGAATACTACAAATGAAAAATTGGAAATTAAGTAGGAAAATTACGCTTGGGATTACACTGATTGTGATTGTTTGTATGAGTTTGCTGTATGTGACAGCAAATAGAACATTGAAGGGAATCATGCAGGAATCTGAGCGTAATAACATGAAAAGTATACTGGTTGCCCAGTCAAGCCTGATTGAAGAATATGTAACCAGTCAGGAAAGTCTGTTAAAGGCATACAGTAAAACACCGGCAGTCATAGCACTTTTAAAGGATGTAAATAATGCAGATAAGCAGAAGACTGCGCAGGCATACACGGAGTATTATTATAAGGGATTGGATAATTGGGAAGGTATCTATATTGGTGAGTGGAATACTCATGTTATTGCACATTCCAATCCGGCGGTAGTTGGTATGGTCACCAGAGAAGGCGACTCACTGAAGGCACTGCAGGATGCCATGACTTCAAGTGATGGATTATATGATGCGGGAATTATAGTATCCCCTGCATCCGGTAAACTTATCTTATCTATGTATTGCCCTGTATATGATGCAAATGAGACTACGATTCTGGGTTATGTGGGTGGTGGTCCCTTTGTTGAGGATTTGGAAAACATTCTGAATGAATTGCGGAGTGAGGATGATACAGCAGGTTACTATATGATTAATGTACAAACCGGTATGTATATTTTTGCTGATGACAGCTCTTTAATTGCAACAGAGATTCAGGATGAAATGCTGTTAAACGTTATAGAACAGATTAAAGCCGGAAATAGCAGTGGTGAGATTAGTTATAAAGGACAGGATGGCAATCAGGTTGCCTACTACCAAAATATTGACCAGCATGGATGGGCAGTTGTTTCCTTTGACAGTGAAAAGAATATTTACAGTGCTGCCAATAAGAATATGTTGATTTTAGGAGAAATCTGCTTTTTATTTGTATTGATTATCAGTGTTTTGGTGTTTGTTATCATTTACTTTAGCATGAAGCCTTTGCGCTACATTGAAGAGTCCATCATACAGCTTAGCAATTTAAAGCTTCAAAAAAACAATAAGTTAGATGCATGGATTGGAACCAGAAGTGAGATTGGCAAGATTGCAACAGCAATGGATTCTCTATATGGAGCACTGGGAGAAATTGTAAATACTTTATCCACATGCTCGTCCTCCTTGAATGATTCAGCAATAGCAATGCAGGATTCATCCAATGTCCTGATTTCCTGTGTAACTGATAATTCCAGGGCAACAATGACTTTTGCAGAACATACGGAGGATATCAGCAATACAGTTGTGAGAGTAGATCAGGAAATTGAGGAAATTTCCAAGGTTGTTTTAGATGTTGAAGACAGAATAAAACAGGGGAATCATCATAGCAGTCAATTGCTGAATAAAGTGGAACAAATGTATCAACTGGCAAATTCCACGTTAGAGAATGTAAATGTACATATAGCGGAGAATCAAAAATCAATCGAAAAGGCAATTGAAGAATTACAGAAACTGATGCGAATTGATGAGATGGCTTCACAAATTTTGGAGATTACAAGTCAGACCAATCTGTTATCGTTAAATGCGTCCATTGAAGCTGCAAGAGCAGGAGAAGCAGGACGAGGATTTGCAGTAGTCGCAGGAGAAATTGGTAATCTGGCTGCCAATTCATCTGAGACTGCAACACAGATTCAGGCAATTTGCAATGAAACAAAGAATAATATTTCCCATGTTCAAAAGTGCTTTGATGAAGTAATCTTGTTTTTACAAAGTGATGTGAAATCACAATTTGCAGAGTTCTCAAATGTTACCAAAGATTATTATGATTCTGTCAAGGACATACAGTTAATTATATCTGACATTGCAGAAGCTTCAGAAACATTTGTTGATACCGTACAGAATATACAGACACAGATTCGTGAAGTGTCAAATGTGCCGGATGATCAAAATGTGAGAAGTGAGGATGTATTAGATAAAGCAAGGCAGACAGAAGAAACAACCAGGGATATGACTTTAATCGTAAATCAAAATAAGGAAAATGCAAGTGCAATCAGCGGAATATTGAAACGTTTTTCATAAAACATCGGATTGATACGCGTATTCTTGAACATTATTGTAACGGGAATGGAAGCTTAGAGCAAGTTGACAGGTTCTGCGTATCGCAGAGCCTGTCTTAATGCTGTTTTTAAGGTATGTAACAGTATTTTGGAGGTATATATTTTCTGCTCTCTCTCATCAATAACGTTCTGGAAATGGCAAGAATTGAAAGCGGTAAAGCAACCTTGGATGAAACCTGCTGGAATGCATATACATTTAACGATTCCCTGTACTTGTTGTTTGAATCTCAGATGAAAGAAAAGGGAATTGAGTTTATTAGAACTACGGATGTAAAGCATCCTGAAGTGATCTGTGACGAGACAAAGCTAAGAGAAATCTTTTTGAACATTTTGAGCAATGCGCTGAAATACACTCCTGCAGGCGGAAAGGTTACCATGAAATTGACCGAGGTTGCGTCAGACAGACCCGGATATGCCATGTATCAGACAGAGATTGAAGATACAGGAATTGGTATGTCCGAAGAATTTCTTCCCCACCTGTTTGAAGAGTTTACAAGAGAACGTTCCAGTACGGAAAGCAGGGTAAATGGAACAGGGCTTGGGATGCCAATTGTGAAGAAGCTTGTTGATTTGATGCAGGGAACGATTGAAGTAGAAAGCCAGATTGGAAAGGGAACAAAATTTACAGTAACGCTTCCCCACAGGATTGCTGGAAAAAGCGAGATTGCTCAATTTGCAGAGAAAACACATGCCTATGAAGTTACACATTTTAAGGGAAAACGGATTCTTCTTGCGGAAGATAATGAACTGAATGCAGAGATTGCAATGACAATTCTAGAAGAGGCAGGATTTGAGGTGGAACACGCTGCTGACGGTATCATTTGTGTAAATATGCTTGAGAAAGCAGATGCGGGCTATTATGATTTGATCCTGATGGACATTCAGATGCCAAACATGGATGGGTACAAGGCAACCAGGACAATCCGAAAGTTTGCAGATAAGGAAAAGGCTGGAATTACGATTATTGCAATGACCGCCAATGCATTCGAGGAAGATAAGATAAATGCATACAAAGCAGGCATGAATTTTCATATTGCCAAGCCTATAAAACTGGATGAACTGATGTCTGCTTTGGCAGAAATTCTGAAATAAGAATGTTATAAAACAGAGGATTACGAACTTTTAATTTACTTTTAATAAACCATGTGATATAGTAAATGCTAATTGACAAGAATCAAAGGCTTTTAAGGAGGATATTTTAATATGAAGCTAGGAATCGTGGGGTTACCCAATGTAGGAAAAAGCACCTTATTTAATTCACTTACAAAAGCGGGGGCGGAGTCGGCAAATTACCCGTTCTGTACCATTGACCCCAATGTAGGCGTGGTGGCAGTTCCTGATGAAAGGTTAAAGCTTCTGGGAGATATGTATCACTCTAAAAAGGTAACTCCTGCAGTCATTGAATTCGTGGATATTGCAGGTCTTGTTAAGGGTGCTTCCAAAGGAGAGGGGTTGGGCAACCAGTTCCTTAGCAATATCAGGGAAGTGGACGCAGTGGTACATGTGGTGCGCTGTTTTGAAGATGAAAATGTAGTTCATGTAGACGGAAACATCAATCCCCTGCGAGATATTGAAACCATTAATCTGGAACTGATTTTTTCGGATATTGAAATTCTGGAACGCAGGATTGCTAAAACCGGCAAGGCTGCAAGAATGGACAAGTCTCTTGCCAAGGAAGCGGCGCTTTTAGAGGCACTGAAAGCCCATCTTGAGGAAGGAAAGCTTGCAAGAAGCTATGTGACGGAGGATGAGGACGAACTGGCACTTTTGAATTCATATAATCTGCTTACTTATAAGCCGGTAATCTTTGCTGCCAATGTGGGAGAAGAGGATCTGGCAAATGACGGTGCAGACAATGCAGGAGTTGCAGCTGTTCGTGATTTCGCAGCAGAGAACGGAAGCGAGGTTTTTGTAATCTGCGCACAGATCGAACAGGAGATTTCTGAGCTTGATGAGGAAGAAAAGGCAATGTTCCTTGAGGATTTGGGACTTGAGGAGTCAGGACTTGAAAAACTGATCAAGGCAAGCTATCGCTTATTGGGACTTCACAGCTTCCTTACCGCAGGTGAGGATGAAACCAGAGCATGGACCATTAAGGTGGGAACCAAGGCTCCTCAGGCAGCAGGAAAGATACATACTGACTTTGAAAGAGGCTTTATTAAAGCAGAAGTGGTAAATTATAAGGATCTGCTGGAGCAGGGCTCTCTTGCAGCCGCCAGAGAAAAGGGGCTGGTTGGTATGGAAGGAAAGGAATATGTAGTAAAGGACGGAGACGTCATCTTATTCCGCTTTAATGTTTAATATTTTTTGGCAGGACCTTGACGATTGACCTGCATAGGAGGACAATAATGGGTTTAATGGATATTGATTTTCCGAATCTCGGAATCTATTTAAAGAATGTGCCCAAAAGCTTTAGTGTTTTCGGGCTTGAGATTGCGCTTTATGGTGTGATTATTGGATTTGGCGTTTTGGCAGGAATACTGATTGTGGCAGAACTTGCAAAGAAAACAGGGCAGGATCCGGATTTGTATTGGGATTTTGCAATTTATGCAGTAATCTTTTCTATTATCGGAGCCAGGCTGTACTATGTGATTTTCGAATGGGATCAGTACAAGGATAATCTGCTTAGTATTTTTAACACCCGACAGGGTGGAATGGCAATTTATGGCGGTGTGATTGCAGCATTTATTACACTTTTTGTTTACGCAAAGATAAAGAAACAGAATGCTCTTTGCATGGCAGACACTGGTGT
>CAMBLS010000035.1 GCA_945868485.1 uncultured Lachnospiraceae bacterium
GTCATTGATGACAGGACAGGGAGAAGTATTAAGAATACCGGAAGAGAACTGGAAAAGCTGGGAACTGACGAGGCTTCTGGAGAAATCGGGACAGTATATCCATATTATGTCAGAATCTCTTATGACCGTGCAGGAAATCTGTCTTCGGTCTCTGTAAAAGGGGAAAACTCCGACGAACTGCTAAAAAGTGTACAGAGAGTCATGAAAAGCAATACCCTGTGGACACAGTTCTGGAGCAATAACCATTATTATGAGTTTGATTCAAGCGGCGGTCTTTATTATTATGATGAAGAGAATGCGGTGAGAAAGCTTCAGCTTATGGTGGACAGCACACCCAAAGACACAACATATGTTTTTGCGCTGACACAGGAACAGAAAGAGAAGATTTTAAAAGGCACAGACAGTTCTTTGCTGATAGAAAATACCCGGTGGTCAAATCTACACGCTTATTATATGGCAGGAACCGGAGATTATCTGCGATTGCTTTTGATATTGCTTGCAGCGATTATTATGATATTGCCTCGGAGTAAACGGTACTGCCTGCATACCCTGCGGGGGGTAAAGGTGCATCTTGAATTCAGCTTAACAGCTGTTTTTTTGATGCTGAGTATTGGCAGCGAAGCAGCCATTTATCTGGTAAACAATACAAACAGGGGATACTTTAATATAGGATATGCCAGGTATGCTGCATGGATTCCGGAAGCAGCATACCCATTCCTTACCTTTCTATTGAATATTGCGACTCTGGTTCTGATTTTTGGCATATGGTATTACCTGGTACTTACGTTGAGCGAGATATCTGTAATCGGCATCCGTCAATTCTTCATAGAAAGAAGTCTGATCAGAAAATGCTGGCTTGGCATAACAGGATTTTGTAAGAGGAATATTCGTAACTTGAATGAGGAAATACTTCATGTAGATTTGGGAGAAAAAGCAAACAAGCTCATTATGAAGCTGGTGGTAATTAATTTCCTGATTTTGGCTGCTGCCTGCGTGATGTGGGTATTTGGATGGGCAGCGCTGATTATTTATTCCATTGTACTTTATTTTGTGCTGAAAAAATATGTGCAGAGGATACAGGAGCAATATCGGAAGCTCCTTGATGCTACCCGGTCAATCGCAGAGGGAAATCTACAGACGGAGTTTGAAGAGGATTGGGGTGTGTTTGAGAGCTATAAGAAAGAGCTTGCTAAAATTCAGAACGGCTTTAAGAAGGCAGTGGAGGAGGAGGTAAAGAGCCAGAGAATGAAGGGGGAACTGATTACCAATGTCTCCCATGACCTGAAGACGCCGCTTACTGCAATCATCACCTACATAGAACTTTTACAGGAAGAAAATGTGACACAGCAACAGCAAAAGGAGTATCTGGAGGTACTAAAGAGCAAATCCACCCGGCTGAAATCCCTGATTGATGATCTCTTTGAGGTAAGCAAGGCAAGCAGCGGGAATATTACCTTTGATCCTGTGGATGTGGATATTTGTAACCTGCTCAGGCAGGTATATCTGGAGCATGAGGACAAGGTGGAAAAGGCAGATCTGATTTTCCGGTTCCAGATGCCGGAGGAGAAAATTATCCTTAAATTGGACAGTCAGAAAACCTATCGGGTGTTTGAGAATCTTTATGTGAATATTATCAAATATGCGATGCCTCATACAAGGGTCTATGTGAGTATTTATCAGGCAGAAAAGGGCATCAGGATTGAGTTAAAGAATGTGTCGGGAGCGGAGCTTAACATTGCACCGGAGGAACTGACGGAACGGTTTGTGCGTGGGGACAGCTCCAGAAATACGGAGGGGAGCGGTCTTGGACTTGCCATTGCAAGGAGCTTCGTGGAACTTCAGGGAGGAAAGCTGGATGTGGAAATTGATGGAGATTTATTTAAAGTAATTATTTATTTTTCTTCATAACGAGAAATAAGGATATAAAAAAAATGCCCCTCTACTCAGAGGGGCAGAATGATGTACGATCTATTCTCCTTCGCCTGACTCAGCGTGCATAGAGCATGCTTCTGCACCACAAGTTTCTGCGGCACAGCCACCAAAAGCCCCACAGAAATCAGCAGGACATATATTAGCGGCACAGACACCGTGAGCACCACAAACATCCCCGGGACATACATTAGCAGTACAGATAGCGTAAGCGGCACATGCATCTCCGCCGCAAAGGTTGCCAATACAAGCTGCCTGAGCAGCACAACCATCAGCAGCACACGCATTATAGAGACATCCTCCATGAGCCACACAACCGTCCGCAGCACATGCATTGGCAGCACAGGCACCGTGGGCAGCACATACATCTGCGGCGCAGGCATTGCCCATGCATCCTGCCTGAGCACCGCAGCCTTCTCCTCCGCAGGCCTCGGCGGCACATCCTGCTTGTCCAGCACAGGCTCTTGCGGCGCAGGCTTGAGCAGCACAGGCATCTATAGGGCATGCAGCAGCAGCACAGGCATCCGCTCCACAACCGGCAATTTGTATTGCAGCAGCGCAGGCACTGATAATCGCCAAAATTGAAAAATTTGCTTCGGGTTCAGGCTCACCAGGTTTGTGGGGGACAGACTCGACCGCTTGCGATTCGTCACCACTTCCACCGGAAACAGACTGTAATTCTTTCAGATTCAACTCTCCGGAAGTAATATCCGGAACTACATAGGTAGCATTGTAAGAGGGATCATTTTCAATAAATTTAAGGCGAAAACCTTCCGGTAATTCCTTGCCGGCAATTTTCTCGATTGCAGCCCGGGAGTCTGCCTGTAGTTCTTTACGAAAGTCAGCATCCTCTGCTGCCAGCTTATTTACTTTTTGATAAAGTTCTTCCAATTCATTCTGTGTCCATGCCATACGCTTTTCACCCTTTCTTTTTTTATTTGAGTATTTAGTTTTTATATGAATTAACATACAATATTATATCCTGTCAGAATACCTTTTTCAAGAAAACTTTGCATGGTTTTTCATAATTTGACAATATAAAATTAAACTTGCAAAGCCTTACCGGATATGTTCTAATTAAGTTAATTTAAACTAGGATAGTTTAGCTGCTTTAAGATTTTTTACATAAGATGAAATCGGTAATAAGGAGTAGAGAGCGCTTATGAATGGAATATACCGTATAGAGCCAAAAGAAGAAGATTCCTCTATGAAACGGCTGGACAAAATGATCACGGTAACTTCTCCTTCCCTGTGGTTGATTCTGCTGGGAGGGGTAGTAATCGTTGCGGCTGTATTAGTGTGGAGCTGCACGGGGCGGATGACGGAAACAGTGGACGCAACAGGGCTGTATCATCCATCTGCATCAGAATATGGGGAAGTAATTGCCATGCTGCCTCTCGGGTCAGGGAAACGCATCAGTCCGGGAATGGAAGTTACCTTGTATGCAGCCGGTTATAATCAGCAGGAGTATGGGCATATGAAGGCAGTGGTCACCTATGTTGATGATTATGTTACCACAGTGGATGAAATGCAGAAACTTCTTCAAAGTGACAGTCTTGTCAGCGCTTATGCACAGAGCGGCCCTGTGATGGCGGTCATCTGCCGGCTGCAGGAGGATCCAAAAACGAAAAGTGGATACTATTGGAGCAGTTCACGTGGGAAAAAGGTCGCTTTGTATGATGGTACGTTTATGAGCATGTCCATTACGGTATCCCGCATCAGACCGATTACGCTGGGAGTACCTGCTTTGGAGGAATACTTTGGCGATTTATGATTTGATTTCTGATACACTTTCCGGGGGTGCGATATGGCAAAACAAAATCCTGCAAAAACAGCAAAAAGAATCAGGCGAGTACGGACGCCGGAGGTATATCAGATTGAGGCTTCTGAATGTGGCGCAGCTTGTCTTTCCATAATTCTGCAGTATCATCACTGCCATGTAATGATGGAAAAGGTGCGTTACCAGTGTGGCGTTTCCAGAGATGGCTGCAGTGCAGCAGATTTAATCAATGCGGCTGCGGCTTTTGGTTTAAAGGGAGTTGGCTTTTCAAAATCACTGGAGGATATGAGAAGTTTTCCTGTCCCATGCATTCTGCACTGGGACTTTAATCATTTTGTCGTTCTGGAAGGCATTCGGGGTAATAAGGTATATCTCAATGATCCCGCTACAGGTCATCGAAAAGTAACAATGGAAGAGATGGATCAATCTTTTACCGGAATTGTCCTGTATTTTGAGGAGACCGAAAGTTTTCAGCATTTGGAACAGCCGGATAAGCTGATGACGTTGGTTAAGGAACGGCTAAGCGGTCAGCAGGCAACAATGCTTTATTTGTTATTTACCGGATTGCTGTTAGTTTTTCCCGGTTTGGTGTTGCCTATTTTGACGCAGACTTATATTGACAGTGTGGTAATGAATGGGAAGGTAAACTGGATGATACCGGTACTTGCCGCTTTGGCAGGCACTTATCTGTTTCAGATTCTGTTTAACTGGATTCGGGCAAGTGTGCTTTCCAAGTTGAAGCTGAAGCTGTACATGATTACGGGATACCAACTTTTGTACAAGCTTTTTCGTCTGCCGATTCCGTTTTTTGATCAGCGGTATACAGGGGAGCTTTCTCAGCGGATAGAAAATAACAGCGACATTAACGATTTCCTGGCAGGAGGATTAATAGAAGCTGTGCTCAATGTGCTGGAGGCATCGTTTTTTCTTGTCCTGATGGTAATTTACAGCCCAATCCTTACAACAGTCGGTGTAACTGGTATTTTGCTGAATGTCGGTTTTTCATTTCTGATGCTGCGTCCCTTAGCCAATCTTGCCATGAAACAGAGACAGGATCAGAACCGATTAACAGGTGTTTTGTGTGCGGGGCTGTCTGTTTTTAGCACTATCAAGGCGAATGGAGCAGAGAACGATTATGCACAGGATATTCTTGGGTACTATGCCGGAACTACGGAAAGTGAGCAGCGTATGGGCAGGACACAGCAGATTCTCAATGCCGTTCCTGCTGCGGTTTCTAACATTTTCAATGTTATTATTCTTATCTTTGGGGTGAACCTTGTAATCAACGGTGGTTGTACGGCGGGAATTCTCACAGCATTCTGCCAGTTGTTGGCATCATTGACCGCACCAATCAATGCACTGATTGGTTTTTCACAGAATATTCAGCTGATGAAGGCGAACATGTCCAGTGTGGATGACATCGAATCTGCAACATCTGACCAACGTTTCCAGAAAAAAGAGGATGATAAATTACCCGAAGTGTTATCTGGAAGTGTGGAGATGAAGGGGGTTACATTTGCCTACCATCCGGGTGCAGAGCCTGTGATTACAAAATTAAGTCTGAAGGCATCGCCGGGCAGCCGGATTGGAATTACCGGAGCCTCAGGCTGTGGCAAAAGCACACTGGCAAAGTTGCTTGCCGGATTGTTGTACCCTCAGACGGGCAGTATCCTGTATGATGGTGTCAAGGTGGAGGAATTATCTCCTGAAATATTGAAGGGCTGTCTTTCCGTTATTGGGCAGAGCAGTTTTTTCTTTTCAGGGACAATCAGGGATAACCTGACATTTTGGAATAAAAATTGTCCGGAGCAGGAAATAGTCTCCGCATTAAAAGATGCGGAAGCCTATGGGCTGGTAAATTCGCTTCCGGAAGGGTTGGAATACCGTCTGGAAGAGGGTGGGAAAAATCTGTCCGGAGGGCAGAGACAGAAGCTGCAAATAGCAAGAGCCTTGATTTGTGATCCGTCGATTCTTATTTTGGATGAGGCAACCAGTGCAATGGACCCTATAACCGAAAAGAACATTATGGAAAACATCCGTCGTCGGAATTGTACCTGCTTTATAATAGCCCATCGGCTTTCTACTTTCCGCGACAGTGATCTGATTCTCGTGATGGATGGCGGACACATCGTGCAGAGCGGAACGCATGACCAGTTGATGGAGCAGGAAGGCATTTATCGCAGGCTGATAATGGATTGATGGAGGACGATATGCAAACGATAACCTTGAAATGCACACAAAAGATATTAAGTGATCAGCCACAGCTGGCATATCGCATTGTCTCAGGACATGTCCGAGTATTTTTGCAGCCCTGTTCTGAACAGGGAATGCAAAGACAGATGTTCCTTGATGAGTCAGGGGAAGGCAGCATAATTCCTTCCATGAATCAGGTGTATGAACAAAATCAGGTTTTGGTTCGGTTCAGGTTGCTGATTTCTGCAGTGGAAGATACCATTTTAGAAACAGTTGAAAATACGGAGGAAATTCGAAGGAACTTTTTTGCTTCGCTCATGTTCTTTGAAGAAAATTATGAATTTAAGGAAGAGCCGGAGACGGAGTTGCTTCACATTTATCAGGAGAAGCAGCAGGAAAGTATTTCCCGCATACAGAAAGCACAGAGTCATACAAGCACTTCAGAAAGTCAGAGTGCGGATACGGTTACTTCTGTATTCATGGGAGGTTGGGAGCGCAGGATAAGCAGTATTGAGCATTCAGGAAATCCAATCTATGATGCTGCAGCGTATATGAGCAGTGTGCTTCGACTGCCGATTGCTTCCTATGAAAAAGTACATAAGGCTTGTGGGGAAGAAATTTTATTGGAGGACATTGCACGTATCTCAGGCTTTATTTGCAGGAAAGTTTCTTTGGAGGCGGGATGGCGGCATCGTATTACTGAGCCGGTGCTTTGTAAGCACAGGGAAGATGATACAATGTGTGTGTGCATTCCGGGAAGAAGTGGACATATGAAAATATTGACTCCATCCACGGGAAAGGTATCAAAAGCGAAACCGGAAGAATTGCAGGAACTGAGCTCTTCCGCATGGATATTCCATCGTCCCTTTGAAAAGGAAAATGTGAGTTTTATAGATATTACAAAATTAGCGGCAAAAGGTTTTTCGTTAAGTGATGTGTTTTTTTTGATTCTGTGTATGCTGCTGATTACCGGCGTAGGGCTTCAGATGGCTAATTTGAATCAGATCATCTTTGATACGATCATTCCCCAGGGGGACAGAGATATGCTTTTGGGGATTGGGGGTGTTATTCTTGCCTGTACGTTGGGTAGTCTGTTTTTCTCCATCACAAAAAACCTAATCTCGTATCGGATTGACAGCCGTATTCGCTATACGCTACAGGCAGCTGTATATGAAAGAGTATTTCATTTACCGGAAAGTTTTTTTCGCAACAGAGACAGCGCAGAGCAGGCCTATCGTATCCAACTTCTGAACTCCTCCTATATGCGGATATACGACAATGCTGCCCAGATCCTTTTACAGGGAGGATTTTCGCTGTTATACATGTGGAAAATGCATCAATATTCTTCTGTGTTAAGCCATATAGGTACTGTTTTTCTCGTTTTTAATATTTTGATTACAATAGGGATTGGATGTATGGATCGTATCATGCAGCGCAAAAAGTCTCGTTCCATTGGAAGACAGCGTTCCTTTTTGTATCAGGCGCTGAGTGGCATCGAGGCAATTCGTGTCTCGGGAGCAGAGGATGAGGTCATGAATGTCAATATGAAGCAGACCGCAGAAGCGGGGCTGGCAGATAAAGGCAGTGCTGATAACAGGCGTCTTTCTGCGATGCTGGGCACCTTGAACAATGCGCTTTCTATTATGGTGTTGTATTATGTATATGTGACTGGAGGAATTGGGATTTCCATTGGTGCGTTCATGGGTTTTGTTACAGCATTTTCGACATTTTCTGTTGCAATGTGCATGGTTGCGTCCAATAGCATGAATATTATTTCCATGTTCCCAATGCTGCGGGATTCCTCCGTATTCCTGAAGGTAACACCAGAGAGCAGCAGTAAAGGTGAAATCCCTGAGCATCTGGAAGGGGATATTCAGTTATCTCATGTGAGTTTTGCCTACGGAAAAGACCAAAAGCCGGTGTTACAGGATATTTCCATGCATATTCTGCCGGGGGAATATGTTGCAGTTGTGGGAGAAACCGGGTGTGGAAAATCCACCCTTCTGCGGCTTTTGTTGGGTTTTGAAAAGCCACTGGCAGGGAAAATCTACTACGATGGTATTACCATGGACAGGTTCAGCATGCCGGAACTGAGACGGCAGATTGGGGTTGTCCTGCAGGACGGAAGCCTGCTTGCAGGAAGCATTTACAAAAACATCAGGATTGCCTGTCCTTCGGCAACTGCCGAACAAATAAGACGGGCGGTAGAAGATGCTGGGCTACAGGATGTGATTGACAGTATGCCTATGGGAATGGATACCCTTGTATCGGAACAGGGGCGAACACTTTCCGGTGGTCAGAAGCAGCGTATCCTGATTGCCAGAGCAATTGTAGGCGAACCTCGAATTTTGTTTATGGATGAGGCGACTAGTTCTCTGGATAATCATTCACAGGCGAAGATTTGTGAAAGTCTTGAAAAGTACCATGCAACCCGACTGGTAATTGCACATAGGCTTTCTACGGTTGAGCATTGCGACCGCATCATTGTTCTTGATAAAGGAAGAATTGTTGAAAGTGGCACTTATGCAGAGTTAATAGAAAAGAAAGGTAAATTTTTTGAGCTTGCTCAAAATCAGATGATAAAGGAGGATTAGATATGAAATGGTCCAGATACAGCACATTGTTTGAGTCTAAAAGGAATGGGTGGCTACTCTTTAATTCAGCTTCCCGGTCTTTTTTAAAGGTGGAGGATTGTGAACTGGATGTGGTAAGGGGGATTATGGCAGATCCGGAGGGCTACGATTATTCCAAGGTACCAATGCTTTATATGCAGCTCCGGTCTCTTGGATATCTTGTGGAAGACCGACAGGATGATAATCTTTATAATATCATTAAAATGAGGCATCTGACACATCTGTATGGGGGAAACACGCTGATGCTGACAGTAGCAATCACTCGGTCCTGTAATTTTGACTGCAGCTATTGCTATGAGGGCAACCGAACCGGAAAGCCCATGTCACAGGAGGTAGAAGACAAGCTGATTCGCTTTATCAAAAGCTTTAAGGCAGATCATTTGGGAATTACCTGGTACGGCGGGGAACCGTTGCTGGCATTTGACCGTATTCTCAGTATTGATCGACGTATCAGGGAAATGGGCAAGACATACACAGCCAGCATGATTACCAATGGCTATCTGCTTACAGAGGAAAAAATCGCAAAACTGAATGAGTTGAATATTAATTATCTGCAGATTACATTGGATGGCAGGAAGGAGACTCATGACAGCCGTCGTTATCTCAAAAACGGAGATGCTACTTATGATGTAATTATCAGTAACATAGACAAGGTGCTGAGTACAGATTTCAAAGGCACGATTCATGTCAGAGTCAATATTGACGGCAGAAATGATGAGGAATTTGCGGATGTATACAACACCATCCGTTTGCGTTATCCACGTGATTTCGGCAGACGCATTACCGTATATCCCGGTTTTGTCAAGGGAGATGACCACCCGGATGCAAGCTGTTTTTTTGAACCGAAAGAGCAGGGAGAGTTTATCTCCAAAATGGTAAAAGAACATAGAATCAGCCCGTTACCAATCTTTCCGCAGAAAGGAGCGCCAGGCTGTACCCTGACAAGGCGTAATGCATTTGTGGTAGGCCCGGATGGGGAGCTGTATAAGTGCTGGGATGATGTGGGACTTGAGGAAAAGGTTGTGGGACATATTGATCGATTCAATGACTGGAATATTTCTCTGCTTGCGGAAGGTATGACAGGGTGCTCTTATCTTGATTCTGAAGAATGCAGGGAGTGTTATTATTTCCCTATTTGCAATGGTGGTTGCCATCGAATTCGCCAAAAGAATCTGTATACAGATAAACCACATAGCCCTTGTTCGTACTTCCGGGATAATCTGGAGGAATTGCTGGAGCTTCATTATGAAAACAAGTTAGAAATGGTTGCAAGAATGCGTGCCCGACAAAAGGCACAGGAAGAAGCACAGAAAGCAGCCGCTGTACAGGGGGAAGAGAAGTGAACCAAAGAGAGTATGCACGGTTCAAACGGGCAATGGAGTGGTATTCGGTAGACCCTGCTTTCAGGGAGGCTGTCGAGAAGGAGCCTTCAGATGTTTTTTCAAGGCTGGGGGTTACATCGGAGCCTTCACAGGTGCTGGATGCAATTCGCTGTATTCTGGGAGGAACTTTCAATTATGAGACCGCACAAGAAAACCCCTATGTGAAGGAGTATGCACATAGAAATTGCATGGTATCTGAAAGGGTGCGGCAGAGAGTACGGAGAGAACGGTTTGCGGCAGATGGCATCTGGCAGTATTCTAATATAGTTCGGAATCGCTGCCGGATGGAAAATCAGCTTATTCGGATGCATTCCAATATTTATTTTTACCCTGCCGTATTTGAACTGAGCGAAGGCTGCCGTGTGCAATGTCCCTTTTGTGGTCTTGCGGCAAAACCATGGTCATCAGATTTTCGATATACGGAAGAAAACAGAACTCTGTGGCGAGAAGTACTTCAGATTACCAGGGAATTGCTGGGAAATGTCATAGATGTGTCACCATGCTATTTTGCTACAGAACCCTTAGATAATCCGGATTATGAAGACTTTCTTCGGGATGCGAGAGAAGTGACCGGTGGTGTTCCGCAAACAACAACGGCTCTTGCAGAAAGATATCCGGAAAGGATTCGCTCCCTGATGGATTTCCTGGGGGAAAGAGAATTGGAAGAAAATAATGCACTGCGTATTTCAATCCGTAATCTGACGCAGTTTCACCGCATCATGGAGCTCTATACGCCGGAGGAATTGGAAAATGTAGAATTGCTTCCTAATAATCCTGAGTCGGTTTATAAATATTCCCGTTCCGGCAGGGCAGTGAAAGACAGCACATGGATATCCAAAGAAAAAGCGATTTGTTACAGTATTAGTTGTCTGGCAGGCATTCGGGTAAACATGGCTGCAAGGACAATTGCCTTTGTGGAGCCTGAGCAGCCTGACAGTGAATATCCTTTGGGCATTCGCACAAGAGAAATATTAACGTTTCAGGATGCAGAATCTTATCGGGAGGGGCTTATAAAGCTGTTTCGCTCTTATGCTTTTGGTTCTCTTCCGTATTATGTTCCGGTGCAGCTTAACAAGAATATCCGTATGGAGACAAATGAGAAGGAAATCCGCCTGTTTGGGGATGGTATCGGTTATCGCATAGACCGTAATGCAATGCTTATGGATGCACTGGCACTGCTTAAGGAGGGAAGTTGTCCGATAGAGATTCCGGAAAAAGTCGGAGCGCCCAAATTTATGGAGGAGAAGCTCTTTCAATTGTTGAATGAACTTTATATACGCGGGTATCTTCGCTTAAAATAATGAAATGATAGCATTATTTGCATATTCCACCGCAATGAAAGCTATATTTATGTTGAAAAAAATGTGGTACACTTTGTGCAAAGGAAAACAGAAGCTTGTGTTATAAGAAAGTGATGAAGGAGGTTCCCAACGATGAAGTTTACGAAAATGCATGGATGCGGCAACGATTATATCTATGTAGACGGTGCCAGAGAACAGATTTCACAGGATAAGAAGCCGGAAATCGTAAAACGGCTCAGTGACAGGCATTTTGGAATTGGTGGAGATGGTGTAATCTTTATCAATCCTTCCACAGAAGCTGATTTTGAGATGGAAATGTACAATGCAGATGGTTCCAGAGCGGAAATGTGCGGAAACGGAATTCGCTGTGTTGCAAAGTTTGTGTATGATAAAGGACTTACTGATAAAACATCAATCAGCATTATCAGTTGTGGTAATATGAAATACCTTGACCTTACCGTTGAGGATGACAAGGTATCGACTGTTAAGGTCAATATGGGTTCTCCCATTATAAAAGCAACAGATATTCCTGTGATTTCGGATTGCAAGGAAGTGATCGCAGAACCCATAGAAGTAGAGGGAAAAACCTATAAAATGACATGCGTGTCGATGGGCAATCCCCATGCAGTCATTTTCATGGATGAGATATCCGAGCTTCCACTTGAGCAGATGGGACCTTCCTTTGAAAACCATGTACGTTTTCCTAAGCGCATCAACACAGAATTTGTCAAAGTGATTGATGAGGAAACCGTGGAAATGCGCGTCTGGGAGAGGGGGACAGGAGAAACTCTTGCCTGCGGAACCGGCGCCTGTGCTACAGTGGTAGCCTGTGTATTAAATGGTTTGACGAAGGAGAAGGTTACTGTTAAACTATTAGGTGGAAATTTACAGATACAGTGGGACAGAAAGGAAAATCTTGTCTATATGACGGGACCTGCTGCAACTGTTTTTGAAGGCGAAGTAGAAGTGTAATTACAAGCCCAAATGCTAATCAGGAGGAGACAAAAAGATGTTTAAGATTAATGACAATTATTTAAAGCTTCCCGGAAGCTACTTATTTTCAACGATTGGGAAAAAGGTAAATGCCTATGCCGCAGCGAACCCGGACAAAAAGATTATTCGTCTCGGGATTGGTGATGTGACTCAGCCCCTTGCCCCTGCCATTATCACAGCCCTTCACGGTGCGGTGGATGAGATGTCCAAGGCAGAAACCTTTAGGGGCTATGCACCGGATTTAGGCTATGAATTCTTAAGAAATGCCATTGCAGAAAATGACTACAAAGCAAGAGGATGTGACATCGCAGCAGATGAAATTTTCGTATCTGATGGTGCAAAGTGCGACTCTGGTAATATTCAGGAAATTTTCAGCGTGGACAATAAGATTGCAGTCTGTGACCCTGTATATCCGGTTTATGTGGATACCAATGTCATGGCAGGAAGAACCGGAGTTTATGACAGCGTAAAGGAGACCTGGAGTGATGTAATCTACATGCCCTGTACGGCAGAAAATAATTTTGCTCCTGAATTACCTAAGGAAACACCGGATATTATTTATCTTTGCTTCCCCAATAACCCTACCGGTTCTACCATTAACAAGGTGCAGCTTCAGGAATGGGTTGATTATGCAAACAAGGTAGGAGCAGTAATCATTTATGATGCAGCCTATGAAGCTTATATTTCAGAGGAAGATGTTCCTCATTCCATTTATGAGTGTGAAGGTGCAAGAACCTGTGCAATTGAACTGCATTCTTTCTCCAAAAATGCTGGATTTACGGGAGTTCGCCTTGGCTACACGGTTATTCCTAAGGATTTGAAATGTGGAGATGTTACACTCCATTCTTTATGGGCGAGAAGACATGGAACCAAATACAATGGTGCACCCTACATTGTGCAACGTGCAGGTGAAGCAGTTTATTCCGAAGAGGGCAAGGCGCAGTTAAAGCAGCAGGTGGCTTATTACATGAACAATGCCAAATATATTCTGGAAGGCTTAAAGAGCGCAGGATATACCGTATCCGGCGGTGTGAATGCTCCTTATATTTGGTTGAAAGCGCCGAATGGAATGACCAGCTGGGAATTCTTTGATTATCTGCTTGAAAATGCAAATGTGGTGGGAACACCCGGCTCAGGCTTTGGCCCCAGCGGCGAAACCTATTTCAGACTGACTGCATTTGGAAGCTATGAAAATACCGTAGAAGCAGTAGACAGAATTAAGGCTTTATAATTTTCAGAACAGTATAATGATTAAAAGCACAAAGAAAAGGAACCTCTGATGACTATTCGGAGGTTCCTTTTAACATTCTTATGTAGTTTTTTTGTTTACTGCTGAGGACCGACATATTCAGCACTACCAAATCCTAAAATTAAGACGAAGATGGTATTTAAGAATAAAAGTCCGAAGCCAAATGCGGTGCCTTTTCCAAATGCCTTAGCAAGCTTGAAGTAAAGCATAATCATTACAACAATGTTTACGCAGGGAATCAAGGAAAGAAGGAATAACCATCCGTTTCCCCAAACAAAATCAAAGAGGCAGTAAGTGTTGTAGAAGGGGATGAGACAAGCCCATCCGGGTCTACCTGCCTTCTTAAAAATTTTCCACATTGCGATAATGGTTAATACAGAAATTACAAGGCTAATAATCACAGATACCATATATACGCCTGTGCCCATAGCTGTAACCATTGCATCATAGTTTTCCATTATAAGCTCCTCCCTTCAGGAATAAAAATATTGTATAAACTTTCATATAATGATAAAGGATGGAAGATAGATTGTCAATTTATAAATTATAAATAAAAAAGGAGAAAAAATTATAAAAATGCATAAAACGTTTATAAATATTACGTCATTATACTTTTCCTTTTGTAAGAAAAGAAGTAAAATAGCTATTTATAAATATGAAAGAAGGGTTAAAAATGCAGATATTTATAGAATTAATTGTGTGTTTTTTTGCAGGAATGGGTGCCGGACTCGGAACAGGATTTGCAGGGATGAGTGCGGCAGCAGTGATTTCCCCTATGCTTATTACCTTTTTGGGACTTCCGGCTTATGAAGCAGTGGGAATTGCACTTGCATCAGATGTGCTTGCCAGTGCTGTTTCGGCATATACCTATGGAAAGAACCAAAATCTTGATATTAGAAATGGTGTGGTCATGATGGCGATGGTGCTGCTTTTCACCATGGTGGGCAGTTACATATCAAGTCTGGTTCCAAATACCACGATGGGAAACTTCTCGGTATTTATGACATTGCTTCTTGGCATTAAGTTTATTGCAAAACCGGTCATGACTACCAAAGAGTCAATGGAAGCAGTCTCAAAGAAAAAGCGAATGATTCAATCTGTGATATGTGGATGCATGATTGGTTTTATTTGTGGCTTCATTGGAGCTGGTGGTGGAATGATGATGCTTCTTATTCTCACATCAGTCTTGGGATATGAACTTAAGACAGCTGTAGGAACCAGCGTGTTTATAATGGCGTTTACTGCCTTTACTGGTTCGATGTCACATTTTATAATTGGAGGAATGCCGGATATAACAGTTTTGATTTTATGTGTAATATTTACATTGCTTTGGGCAAGGATTGCTGCCCGGTTTGCAAACAAGGCTTCCGCAATCACATTGAACCGTGCTACGGGAATTGTTCTTATGCTGCTTGGCAGTGTAATTTTAGCAGTTAATTATCTGTTTTAAAAGATATAAAACTACCATTCATTTCAGATTGAGTTCTTTCTGAACTTTGGTTTGGAGTGGGTGGTATTTTTTTGTGAAAAAAAGGTAAAATAAAAAGTGCAACATACTTCACTAGTTTGTTGCACTTTTGCTTTAGTTGTATATATTATCG
Organism: uncultured Lachnospiraceae bacterium; assembly: GCA_945868485.1. GTDB lineage: Bacteria > Bacillota > Clostridia > Lachnospirales > Lachnospiraceae > Suilimivivens. The sequence continues at coordinate 15,062 of CAMBLS010000035.1, forward strand.
GATTAGATTTTAAAAACTTTATAGCCACTTAAAATTTTTTGCAAAAAATTTAAGTGGTTCATTTCTCTTAAAATATCATAATTTGATTTTTTCAAAAACAGCATCTTTATCGTCCTGATCAATTCCAAGATATCGCTTTGTTATTTGGAAGGTGGAGTGATTATATATATTCATAAGAAGAACAGGTGGCGTACCTTGTTTCCATGCATGGTAGCCGAATGTCTTTCTAAGTGAGTGGCAGCTTATTCCGGAATCCAGCCCAGCACAGGCTGCCGCTTCCTTAATGATACGGTATGCCTGATAGCGGCTGAGGGGCTGGTTGGTGTGCATTTGACTGTTAAAAAGCCAGTCTGTTGGCTTGCTGACAGAGTAATCAGAATATTGTTCAAGTGTTTTCCTAATCTCTGTATTAATATAAATCTGATTTGTTTTTCCAGTCTTTTGTTCTTTGATTCTGATATGGGTTTTCCATTTCTTCTCATTAAAATCAAAAATGTCTCCATATGTTAAATGTAAAATATCAGAAATGCGAAGCGCTGTGTTTAATCCTATTATGATTAGCATATAATTCCGGGCATTTGGCTTCACATATCTAAAATATTCTTTAAATTGCCTTAGCTTGTCCATATTTCTGATTGGTTGTGTTGTACTCATAAGAACCTCCTTTTATTGAGCGATTATGCAACATTATAGTGAAAAATGTTGCATGGGAAAAGAGCAGGGCGGCACGGTAGACCATACCGCAAAACAAGGAGGTTTTCAAATGTTAAGACTTACTGTAAGCACAGAAGAATATCTGATGATTGATGACAACATCAAAATCGTGTTCCTTGGAGGAACCAAAAACCATCTTCGCATCATGATTGATGCCCCCAAGGAAGTGAATATCGTCAGAAGCACTGTTTTGGAAAATCAGATTACAGACCCGGAAGAAAAGGCAAAACTGCCTAAGTATTATGCAGAGCCGGAACTGGATGAGAAGTACCGCAGGAAAAAGAATTCCAGGGTTATCATCACCAAGGGCAATCTGGAAAGCTAAAACAGCCATCTAAAAGATAATAACCGGAGGCTTTAAGCAGTTTGGAAGCCGGGCCCGTTTTCAGAAGGCTTTTGGTATCCGGTTACTATAAAAAACTAAAAAATATCATAAGCTGGCGCAAACGGATTTGCGCAAGGCTACAAGGAGGTAAATTTATGGTAGTACAACACAATTTAACAGCAATGAACTCTAACAGAATGTTAGGACT
>CAMBLS010000036.1 GCA_945868485.1 uncultured Lachnospiraceae bacterium
CCATTATGAAAGATTTCTGAGGATTATTCTATTCGGGCAAAATTTATGCGCTTACCATTATAGAGTATTTAGTATCAATGGTTATCTTCTTAATTCCCAGATTTATGAGAGTATATTCATTTTTGGGAAGCTGTTTTTGGGAGGATAATTTACTTTGCCTTTTTTGATGGAAAAAACGATAATCCTGTTTGCCTCTGAACACTGGTGGTATGTCGACAATTGTGCCAGGATGTTCTCATGCGGCAACAATGTTAAGAGATGCTGCACCGTAGCTAAAGGAGATGGGAATACCTATTTATTTAGAAAGGAATGCTGATGCGATTACTACAGCCATGTACCCAAAGGGATTAGATGGTAACGCAGTAAGAGTTGAAAAGAAAATTTATCCCAATGATCCGTGTCCTTGTGGATCAGGAAAAAATGATAACAAATACGAATTTGGTGGTGCAACGCTATGAATGATTCAATGCGGGAGACTTTAAGTTATTTTGGTTTATACAGTAAGATGCTTCGTGTACAGAAAAATATTAGTCCGAAATCTATTTCATTCGGAAATGATAAAAATCAATATTTTTTGTATTATGAACCTGATAATACGATAAGTGACAAGATTATTATGTGGGTGCATGGCGGTGGATGGAATGCTGGGACGCCAAAATACTTTGACTTTGTAGGGCAATGTGTTGCAAATGCCGGTTATCGATTCGTTTCCATTGGTTACAGACTGTCGCCAAAGAATAAGTATCCATGTCAGATTGAAGATGTGTGCACAGGATATAAATCAGCAATTCGATACTTGGACAGAAAGAAAATAAATACTTCAAAGGTGATTGTTTCCGGACCATCTGCCGGAGCACATCTGTCGTCAATTCTGTGTTATAGTAAAGAAGTGCAGAAAGAGTATGATGTAGATGTGTCAAATGTAATTGGGTTTATAGGAGTTGGCGGACCGTATAGCTTTTCCGATAAGACGTCTCTATCTGTAAGGATATTGCTAAATCAGTTATTTACTAAAGATTATGACAGAACAAAAGGAGAACCGTGTTCACTTATGAATGAGAATAATATTCCCATGCTTCTTATTCAAAGCAGACACGATGGCTTGATTGATTTCTCATGTGCAGATCGGTTCCGCAAAAGGGCGATGAGCCTTGGAATTGAATGTGAACTTTATGAAGTTGTTGATAAGAAAAATACTCATTCGTGGTATACAGCAGGGATGTTTCTTGAAACAAGAAGAAAAAATAAGGGATTGGACAAGTTTTTTACATGGATTGAAAATATATAGTTTAAATGTCATATAATAAAGGATTTGTCTGATTAATTTTTTCTTGGAGAGATATAGATAATTTGAAACATAAGAAAGAAATGAATTAATTCTGCTTTCATTGGGAATACTTAAGAGTATTTATCGATGGAGGCAGAAGATATGAAAGGTACATTTTTTGGCTGGTATATGAAATGTCAGTCCGCTTCACAGACTCTGGCAGTGATTCCGGCAGTACACCAAAGTGGAAAGGAGCGCACCTGTTCCATTCAGATGATTACGGATCAGGATGCCTGGAATGTAATATTTCCGTCAGAAATGTTCAGGAAACAGGGAAAGAAGCTTTGGATTGGCGAAAATCAATTTGGTCAGAATGGTTTGCAGTTGAAGATACGAATACCCGGCTTGACAGTAAACGGAAATCTGGTTTTCGGTACACTTTCTCCGTTACGATATGATATTATGGGACCGTTTGCTATGATTCCGTTTTTGGAATGCCGCCACAGTGTGTGGAGTATGGAACATACTGTAAATGGAACCCTGTGTATCAATGATCAGATTTTTTATTTTCGGCATGCAAGAGGTTACTGGGAGGGGGATGAAGGACGCTCGTTTCCAAAACAATATGCCTGGACGCAATGCTTTTTTAAAGGTGGTTCACTGATGTTGTCTGTGGCAGATATTCCTATAGCAGGGATTCATTTTACTGGTGTTATAGGTGTCATCCTGTGGCATGGGAAGGAATATAGACTGGCCACTTATCTGGGAGCGAAAGTGGTACAGATTCAAAATGGGAAGATTCGAATTATGCAGGGCGACATGGAATTGGAGGTTTGTCTGATGGAAGGTGTCAAATGTCCCCTGAAAGCCCCGGTAGTGGGAAATATGAAAAGAACGATTCAGGAAGGAGCAGCCTGCAGAGCTTGGTACCGATTTTGTAAGAACGGAAGTCCTGTATTTCAATTTGAAACAGACAAAGCATCTTTTGAATATGAATATCCATGAGTTGTCTAACAAGTGCAGTTTTCACAGTTTGCAAATGCGACAGAAGATTATTATAAGTCAATTAAAGAGATTCAATTCATTATTTCTGATATTTCGGACTTTTAAGAGATGTTTGCCGAGATTGTAAAGAGGATTGATTACTAAGGAAGTGCTTTCATTTGCCAAGGAGAAGTGTCAATATACATTTAGCTCAAAAAAGGGGAAATGCAAAGAATTATATAGACAAGTGATTAGATGAATTGGAAAAACAATATGAAGTTATTGAATATCATTCATATACTTGAAAAATGATTGACTCTATACAGGAGAAGAACACATGTAAGCGAAACATAAGGGGCATTAGTACCCTGGTTTCCAGTCAACTGACCAGGAGGTATTTCTTATGGCAGAATTATCAAAACTTCCTAATATAGGAAAAATCGTAGAAGAACAGCTTAATCAAGTTGGAATTACTACTGGGGCACAGCTAAAAGAAATTGGAGCGAAAGCGGCATGGTTGAAAATACAGGAAATTGATGAAACCGCCTGCATTCATCGGCTGATGGCGCTTGAGGGTGCAATTCAAGGAATAAAAAAGACGATGCTTTCGGATGAAGTAAAAGCAGATCTTAAAAAATTTTATCAAGAGCATAAGAAATAGAGTTAATTAAAGTGGAAGAATTAAAGAGAATGCAAATGGGCAGACCTAATGTTATGTCAGCAGAGCATCTGTCGCAATTGCGTTTATGATAATTTTCATGATATACTTTAACAAAACATTAGGAGATACAGAATATGGGAATCAAATCGGAAGCGAAGCTAACTACATTTGAGGCAATCAGCATGATTGTGGGCAACAGCATAGGAACTGGAATTATTGCGGTGCCTTATCTGGCAACCAAGAACAGCATGCTGGATGTGGTATGGATGGTGGTGCTTGCTTATATCGTCAATGTGATTCTGCATCTGATAATCGCAGAACTATCTTATAACAATGGAGGGGTACAGCTGGTCAAAAGCTTTGAAGGCGAGTTGTTTCATGGTGTGGCAAAGAAAATATTCAGCTGGGTCGTATTTGTTGTGTATGGATTGGCGATAATGCTTGGTGTAAGCGGGAACATCAATGGTGGTGCCCAGATTTTCACAAACTGGTTCGGGATGCCTATGTGGGCAGCACAGCTTGTCTATTATATCATTGCAGGAAGCGTGGTATTTATGGGGATGAAGGCAGTTGGAATTGCGCAGAAATATGCAGTGGTACTTCTCATGGGTATCGTGGCAGTTATGACAGTTGGAACCTTTATGCATCCTGTAAATGCATTGTATACGGCAACATTTCACTGGAACAACCTGCTTGCGCTTTACAGTATGGTAGTGTTTGCAACCTCGGCGAATCAGGCAGTAATACAGGTTGTGAAGGGACTTGACGGAAATCCTGGCAAGATAAGAAAGTCCATATTCATTGGTTTTGGTCTTTCCTCCGCATTTGTACTGATTGTGACAATGACGGTGCTGCTTGGAACAAAAGGGCAAATCAATAAGGAGCTTGCCTATATGCAGCTGGGAGAGAGCATTGGAAAATGGGCAGTGATTCTAGCTGGAATATTCTCACTGTTTGCATTGCTGACTACTTTCTGGTCAAATACATTGGCTCTGCGGGATGTGGTGCATGAGCAGGTTGGTATCGGAAATCGCATAAGCTGGCTTATTGCTACGGTTCCCTGCATCTTATTTGCAATTTTTGGAGTAAACAGCTTTATTATTCTGACACGAATCATGAGTGGCGTGGTAATTCTTGTCAGCATCATGCTTGTGCTTACCTATGGTAAATCAAGGCGGAAAGCCGGCACAAGTCCGATATGCGGTGTGATAGGAACTGTGCCATTCCAGGTACTTATGGTCATATCCACAATCGTGTCGGCTGTGGGATCACTGATTCCGTTAAGTTAGGAGGCTTCCATGTATCGTTCAGATAGATTAAGGCAGGTAGATGAAGAAACATTTACGTTAAGAATACCGAAGGACAGGGATTTTAAAATCCTACAGCTGACCGATTTGCATTTGGGATTTGGTATTTTATCAAGGAACAGGGACAAGCTTGCGCTGGATGCTGTGAGGAAGCTTATAAAAAAGTCTAAACCAGACTTGATAGTACTTACCGGAGATTCGATATTTCCTTTTTTACCTAAGTCAGGAACTCTTAATAACCGCAGACAGGCCAAGAAGCTGATGGCATTTCTGGATAGCTTTGAAATTCCTTATACGCAGGTGTTCGGTAATCATGATTGTGAGATGGGTTCGGTGTGTAATAAGGAGGAGTTGGCAGAACTGTACAAAAAAGGAAGGTACTGTATCTTCACAGAAGGCAGGAAGGAGCTTACAGGTGTGGGCAACTTTCTGATAGAGTTAGTTGATGATTCAGGGAAAGTGCCTCTTTCGCTGGTGATGCTTGATTCCAATATGTACGGAGAAGGAGGATGGTTTTACAGTGGATTCGACTGCATTCAGGATGATCAGGTTACTTGGTGCATGGGGCGGCTTAATGCCCTAAAAAGGGAATATCCTGATATGAATGCTATGGCATTTTTTCATATGCCGCCTCGTGAATTTAAGGAGGCCTATGAAAAGATGAAACTTGGTGACAAGAATGTCATCTATCGGCATGGCAGCATTGGCGAGAAGAATGAGTATTTTGGTATTTCTAAGTTTAAAGGCACTTTTTTTGACAGAGCAGTAAAGAATGGGATAATAAAGTGGATGTTCTGCGGACATGATCACTTAAATACGCTGTCGCTTATATACAAGGGAATTCAGATGACTTATGGGATGTCAATCGATTATCTTGGATACATGGGCATTAAGAAAAGCTATATACAGAGAGGTGGCACTCTTATTACGAGGAGAACAGACGGAAGCGTAGATATCAGGATGGTACCGCTTGGGGCGGTGGTGTCCACCAGAGTGAAGGGAGTGCATTAAGCGCTGTGCCTGGCAGAAAAGGTAAATATTATCCAAGTTGTACTCAATAAAATCCTATAGGAACATCGAAATTTATATTATAATTTAATAAAAGGATTTATTGATATGAGTAAATGGATAAAGAAAAAGATGGAAACCTTTTTATGGGGTCCGAAAGAAAAACCATATTCATTAAGAAAGCAGCTGTCTCGGGTAATTACTTATTGTTGTATTGTTGCTGTAACCATTCAGGCAATCGTAATGGTCAGCATGATCATCAGTCAATATGTTCGGCAGGAAAGAGAAGATACCCTTTATATTCTGGAAAGTGATAATTCCAAAATGGAGACGAAGTTTCAATATTTGAAAGAAATTGCACTGGCGATTCAACATGATTTAGGATTAAAAACCTTTTTCTGGAGGCAAAAATACAATGAAAAAACAGTGACTGCTCAATTAGAAAATACTGCCAGTCTTTTTGCTGAAAGAAATCTTCTGGAAACATCAGAGCCCTTTATTGAGAAAATATATTTATTTAACGGAGAGAAAGATGTTATCTGCCATTTGTATTATCCTGTTACGGTAGCAGAATATGATGCATATAAAAAGAAATATCAATTACTTTATGACAAATTTTTAGAAAGCAAAACTAATTTTTATTATTACATAGAGGACGATTTTGTAAATTTATGTATGTATTTGTATGATACCGATATGAAAAATATGGGTGGTTGCGTTTTTGTGCTGAATAAATCTGCGATAGAGAATAATTACAGCAACCTGGAAAAAATGACATATTATAGTAGGAGTATTATGCAGGGGGATAAAAAGATCCTTGGAAAAGAAAACATATCCATTGAAAAGCATCCCTATATTTTAGAAAACACGATTCATACAGGGTTTGGATTATCCTTTCACGTTGCCGTATCGGAGTGGGTAATCCTACAGTCTTTAGGAAACACAGTTTTTATTCTGGTGTTTATTTCTTCCATTGTAATTATATTATTATCGATCCTGGCACGCATTTTAGTGTTGTATTATATGCAGCCTTTGGACACGGTAGCTGAAAAAATTAAGTTGGTTGGAAAGGGGAATTTTGATACAAAACTGGATGAATACAGGGTAGAGGAATTACAGAATATCAGTAATACCTTTAATGAAATGACCGATTACATTAATCGACTGATTAAGGAGGTCTACGAAACGCAATTGATTGCTCAGCAGGCGCAGATTCAATACCTGCAGGCACAGATGAATCCTCATTTTTTATTTAATGTCTTATCCATGATAGAGATGAGAGCGGCCTTAAATGGAGACGATGAAGTACGGGAAATGCTCTATAAGCTATCCAGATTATATCAGGGAAAAATCTTCAGAAAAAATGAACACTTTATTTCTCTATTGGAGGAGATGGAAATAGTCGACTTTTATTTATCCATACAGAATAGTCGATTTGGAGATAAGATAACGTATAATATTCATTATGTTGGTGATGAAGAGCTTTACAAGACGTTACTTGTTCCCAAACTCAGTATTGAGCCAATTGTTGAAAATGCAGTTTGTCATGGTCTGGAGCCGAAGAAAGAAAATGGACATATTTCAATTATTGTTTTAGTTTTGGAAGATAAATTAGTTGTTTTAATCAGGGACAATGGGGTTGGCTTTGATTCTAAAACAGTAATAGAAAAGAAAGAAGATAAGAATCATACACATGTGGGGTTGTGGAATACAAATAAAATGATTCATAATCTTTGTGGAAATCAATATGGGTTGGAGATACAGAGCAAAGTGGGGGAAGGTACAACTGTACAGGTAGTGCTTCCGATTAAAAGTGGGGAAGAATATGTGGAAGGTAATGATTGCTGATGATGAAACTTATATGCTGGAGGCCATGGAGAAATTAATTGACTGGAAAAATATGGACTGCCAGCTAATCTATAAGGCTCAGGATGGACAAGAGTTAATTGAACAGATGAAAATAGAGGTTCCGGATATTATTATAACAGATATTAAGATGCCCTTAGTATCCGGTATAGAGGTAGCGCAATATGTGTATGAGCAAATGCTGCCCACAAAGGTGATTATTTTGTCAGCTTATGCGGATTTTGAATACGCACAGGAGGCAATTAGGTATGACGTATGTGGATACATTATTAAAACATCTGTCATTGAAAAATTACCAGAAATGCTGCAAAAGGCCATTAAAAAGCTTTCTGGTCCTGTAGAAATGGAACAGGAGGAGGAAGGTTTTTCGGAAGATATTTTTGGTAAATTGCAAAAGTACATAGCGAATCACTATATGGACAAGTTGACCTTATCACAAATATCAAATGATATTCATGCCAATGGCAGTTATCTCAGTCGTTTATATAAATTAAGGACAGGTCAAAATTTATTTGACGCTATCAACAAAATGAAATTGAAAAAGGCAAAGGAATATCTGGCGTCAGGGAACCGTATTTACGAAATCGCACAAATGGTAGGCTTTGAAGACGTTTCATATTTTTCCAGAGTCTTCAAAAAATATGAAAATTGTTCTCCAAGAGAATATGAAAAGAAATTGATTGAAGAAAAAAGGTAGTTGAGATGAAGAAGAAAAGAATTATTGTTTCCGGTATTCTTGTTGCAGTTTGTTCTGTCTTTTTTCTGACGAGTTGTAAGACAAAAGAAGCGGATAAGGTAACCATTACTTTGATTCATGGATGGGGAAGCACGGAAGCGGACCATATTGCTATGCGCAAAATATATGAGGATTTTGAAAGAGAAAATCCGGAAATTACCTTGAACTTAATTTCCATGCCTTCTTCAGAGGATGTAATCAGCAAAGTAGAGGATCTTTTAACGGTAGGTGAAATACCGGATATTATTTTTACCGGTGGAGACGGACGGGAATCTGTCTATAATTTTATGGTGGAGAAGGAATATGCATTAAATTTAATGCCCTATATAGAAAAGGATAATGAACTAAAGGATAATATTTCCCCATCTATTTTAAGTTATTGGACTACAGAAGAAGGACAACTCTATACTGCATCAGACGTGCTGCTTATGGGAGGTGGCTATTGGTATAACCGGGATATTTTTGAACAGGCAGGTATAGAGGAGATTCCTAAAGACTGGGAACAGTGGATTGAGACGTGTAGAAAAATAAAAGAGTATGGTGAACGAGAGGAAATAAAGATAGAGCCCATTTTATTGGATTCGGATCAAATCATATATTTGACGGATGCAATTTTGTCTGATGAAGATCCCAGTATGCTGTCTGATTTAAGTAACCATAAAGTAAACCTGTATTCTTTGGGATTTAGAAGAACCATAGAAAAATTGGAGGAATTTTCAGAATATGTTCAGGTTGTAAACAGCTTTAATTATCGTGACACTCTGGTCAGCTTTAATCAAAAAGAAACTGCAATGTATATTAATGGTGTCTGGGCAAGCTCGATGATTAGTCCTAAATTAAATGTGGCATATGCAGCGTTCCCTACAGAAAATGGTGACGGAGTCTGTGCTGTTTCCTCCTGTGTGGGATATATTCTGGGAGATACCAAAGATAATGGCAGGATGGATGCCAGTGTAAAATTTATCAAATATATGTTAAGTCAGCCGGTCGCAAAACGAATTTTGGAAGAAACAGGGCAGGTTCCATCAAACCCACATATTGTAATCAGTGAAGGTGCCTGCAAAGAACGTCTGTTTCAGGCGGTGAGTTGTGTGCAGGGAACATCGCGTATTATTGAGACGCCGGCAAATATTTGGGGAAAAGCCAAAAAAGAAGATTACGGAGATAATCTTATTTTATATTTGGAAAATAAAATATCCTATGCGGAATTACAGGAACGATTGGGTCAATAGGACTATGTTTGAATGTGTAAACATAGTCCTATTGCGTTGGTAAAGATAATTATCATTTGTGAAAAGAGAATCCATTCTCTAAAAAAAGCTTCCATGGCAAAATAAATACAAGCGAAATATCGTGACGCAGAAAACATTTTAAATGGGAGGTTTTTCAGAATGAAGAAAAGAATAATTTCTATGGGGCTGGCATTGTCTTTGCTTGCCGGTATGCTGGTAGGCTGTGGCGGCAGTAAATCCTCTGCCGATGCAGTAAGTGAGGAGGCGGTTACAGAAACAGCAGAAGCAGCCACAGAAGCAACAGAAGAAGCAAAAGCAGAAAGCGGTGACAAGGAAGTATTACAATTCTATCACGCATACTTTCATGACGAAGCGACGTGGCCTGTAGCTCCACTAATGAGACAGATTTATCAGGAATTTGCGGATGCACATGCAGATGGACCGGTTACCTTTGAAGCAATTGCCGTTGAAGATGTTTTAGGAATTGTAACAAATGAAGTGGCAGGCGGTTCTTTCCCTGATATGGTAGACTTTGCCGGAAATGAGGTTCCTTTAGCAGCTATCACACAGGAGCTGGTCTATGATATGAAAGACTTCATTGATGCAGAAGGATTACAGAGCAAGGTTGGTATCAACTATACAATGAACATGGTTGACGGAAAGCTGTATACGGTTCATGATCAGTTGACAACGTTAGGTCTTTGGTATAATGCAGACGCATATGAGGCAGCAGGCGCAGCTACACCGGATACATGGAAAACATATGAAGATATGGCAGCATCTATGGAGACATTAAGAGCAGGTGGAGCAGACGGGATATATGCCTATAGTGCAGGACAGGGTTCCATCCGTCTTTTCAATGCTTATATTGGTTTATTAAATGAAGAATATGCCAAGAGCGCTTTAACAGAAGATATTATTAATTCCGAAGAATTTGCAACAGCATTTAAAACAGTAGCAGCTATGGATCAGGCGAATGGTTCTGCAAATGCATCTGACAATGTAGGCGATTTCTCTTCAGACTTTAACGCAGGTAAATGCTGCACATTCTTAAACGGTGTATGGGGAGCTGGTGGATTTGGCGATGCAACATTTGAGGTTCGTCCTGCTGTATACCCTGGAAATGTATCCCTTTCTGCACCAGGTGGCGGATTAACAATTTCCAGTGGATTGTCTGAAGCTCAGACAGCTTTGGCATTAGAATTTGTCAAATATATGACCAGTGATGAAGTGCAGGAAAGAATTTTCCTGGAAATCAATGCAAATCCATGTAATACAGATATTGATTTAAATAGCCTTGCAGCTGGTAGTGATAATGATACAGTCAAATTATTGGCAGAAGCCTGCTCATTAGCAAACAGTGCGGACAAGATTGTTAATACAACCAATTATGTATGGGGTTCTGATGTGCAGACAGCTATCATTAATAAATTAATCGAATGTTCAGTAAAAGGTACTGATATCGAAGCAAAATTAGCAGAGCTGCAGGCGGAATTAACTGCATTAATCGGCTAAACATAAATATTTTAATGCCTGCTTCTTTCTTCCTTAGAAGGAAGCAGGCATTTTCGTTAGGAATAAACCCTTAATCAAGGTAAAAAAGGAAAGAAATGAGAGGGATAAAAGAATGAAGCAAAGAAGGAATAAAGCAATTTTTATTACCTTGTTCTTAATACCGGCTTGTCTGTGTTTTTTGATGTTTTATGCCTACCCTATCCTGCAAATCGTAGTGACTTCTTTTTGCAAATGGGATTATACAAATTTATCCAGCCCCCAATTTTACGGCGTAGGAGAACTGCTAACTAACTATAAATACATTTTTACGGAATATCCATATTTTTGGGAAGCATTGAAAAATTCTCTTTGCTGGGCATTGGTAGGTGTGGTTATTCAGGTGCCGTTAACACTGGTGGTGGCAATTGTATTGTCTAAGGGACTTAGGTTTTCAAAGTTTGCCAGAAATGTTTATATTGTTCCCAGCGTTATCTCCAGCGCTGCCATGGGTCTGATTTTTTTGCAGCTATATAATGCACGTTATGGCCCAATTCAACAGATTATTCAGAAATTCAGCCCTGATTTTACGGATAGCATTCTGTTGATGGAAGGGATTAATTTTTGGGCAATTGTATTTGCTTATGTATTCTTCTGTGGAACCACTACCATTATGCTGCTTGGGCAGATCCACAGCATTGCACCGGAATTATACGAGGCAGGAAAAATTGATGGAGCAAAGGGGCTTAAGAGAGAGCTGTACATTACGATTCCGTTGGTAATGCCCACAATAAAAACGGTGGCGACTCTGGCAGCTACATCCGGATTTTTACTTTATAATGAAGTATTCTTTTTAACCAATGGAGCGGCTGGAACAAAGTCTATTACTTATATCATTCGTGAATTGGCTATTACCAGCAGCCGAACGCAGTATGCGAGAGCAAATACCATAGGAGTCGTTCAGATTGTGATCGGATTACTCTTGGTTGCGGTGATTAATTTCGCTTTTTCAGAGAAGAAAATAAAGAACAGAGGAGGAGAAAAGGCATGATAGGGAAAAGAAAAATTAAAAATAGCAACCCTATGAGTGTACAAAAGGGCGAAGCAGTATTTGCATACATCGTTATGGCTGTTATCTGTGTGATTGCTTTGTTTCCTATTGTATGGGTAGTAATGTCCTCCTTTAAAGAAGATCTATTGGCAAATCCGGGATTTGCCCTACCTGACAATATTTATCTTGGAGGATACATAAAGGTATTTACACAATTAGGAATCACCAGGTATTTTGCTAACAGTTTTATCTGTGCGACTTTAGGAACGATTTTAAGTATGACTGCCTTCTCCATGGCTGCCTATGTTGTGGCGAGGTACCAGTTTAAAGGAAGGGGTATTATTACCGCCTGCATTATGGCAACAATGTTCGTGCCACCGGCGGCACTGACCTTCCCTGTATATAACTTAATCAAGAACGCAGGACTATTTAATACTAGAATGGGCTTAATCTTTATCTACACATGTTACGAAATTGCCGTAAGCTTTATGGTTATCCGCAATTATTTTGCAACAATCCCGGAAGAATTGGAGGAGGCTGCAAGAATTGACGGCTGTAACTATTTACAGATCTTTCTGAAAATTATGCTGCCCATAGCCAGACCGGGTATTTTTACAGCAGCAGTATTACATTGGTTAAAGCTTTGGAATGAGTTTTACTGGGCATCGTTAATTATTGTTGATCGGGAAAAAATGACAGTGCCGGCAATTCTCTCTCAGTTTACCACAAGCTTTCAGACGGACTACAATGGGCTGCTGTCAGCAATTGTAGTGATTGTTATACCACCAATTTTATTATTTACTTTCTCAAGCAAGTTCTTTGTTGAAGCCTTGTCTGGCGGCGCAGTAAAAGGGTAAGAGGAAAGGAGCGACAGCATGAAAAGAAAGCAAGTAACTGCAATTCTGCTGGGTGCCGGACACAGAGGGGCGGATGCATATGCATCTTATGCACTTCAGTATCCGAATGAATTACGTTTTGTAGGTGTGGCAGAACCAAGGAAAGACCGACGTGAAGAATTTCAAAAAGCCCATAGTATTGAAGAAAATTATGCGGTCAGCAGCTGGGAGGATCTTCTGGCATTTCCAAGGCTGGCAGACATGGTATTAATCTGTACCCAGGATCATATGCATATGGAGCCTATGATGAAGGCTATGGATTTGGGATATGATATTTTAGTAGAAAAACCCATTAGTCCCAATAAAGAGGAACTAACGCAGTTAAAGGAAAAAATCAAGGATTATGAAGGAATGATCAGTGTTTGTCATGTTCTTCGTTATTCTCCCTTTTTCAGAAAGATAAAGGAAATTCTGAATGCAGGAACTCTTGGTGAATTAATAAATATCCAACATATGGAGAGTATCGGTTTTTGGCACATGGCGCATAGTTTTGTGCGGGGAAACTGGAGAAATACCAAAGAAAGTTCTCCTATCATTTTGGCAAAAACCTGCCATGATTTCGATATTTTGCTTTGGTTGTCTGGGAAAAAATGTCTGCAGGTATCCAGCTTTGGAAACCTTCAGCTTTTCAGGAAAGAGAAGGCTCCGAAGGGAGCAACCAAACGCTGCACGGATGGCTGCCCTCACCGTACCAGTTGTCCTTTTTATGCCCCTAAATTTTATTTAGAGCATCCAAAAGCCATTGTGGATGGCTTTCGCAAGGTAGTTTCCATAGATGACTCTGTAGAAGGGTTAATGGATGCACTCAAAACAGGCCCTTATGGAAGATGTGTCTATGCTTGTGATAACGATGTGGCAGATCACCAGATTGTGAATATGGAGATGGAAGATGGACTTACCATTAGTTTTACCATGAGTGCATTTACCAATGAATGTGAAAGGACAATCACCATACAAGGCAGCAGGGGCGAATTAAAGGGGTGGATGGAAAAGGACACTATTGAGGTGACAGATTTTGCCACAGGTAATGAGACCGTATACCGACTAAATACACCTAAGGTAGGGCACAGTGGCAGCGATGCATCTATGATGAAGGAGCTGGTAGGATTAATTGCGCAGGGGTGTCAAAAAGATAATATTAGCAGTGCGACTCAGGCAATTGATAGTCATCTGATTGCGTTTGCTGCCGAAGAGAGCAGATTGAATCATGGTGCAGTGGTAAAACTATAAAACTGGGAATAGAAAAAGCATGATGCAATAGAAAGGGATTAAAAAGAAAAATGAGTAGAATGGATGAGATCAGAAATAGAACAAAATGGTGGCAGGATGCTCGTTTTGGAATGTTTATTCATTGGGGTATCTATTCCATTCCCGCCTGTGGAGAATGGGTCATGTCTGAAAAGGAAATGACACTGGAAGAATATAAAAGATATTTTGATCTGTTTGACCCGGCAGATTATAACCCGAGAAGGTGGGTGCAGGCTGCAAAAAGAGCCGGGATGAAATATATGGTACTAACAGCAAAACACCACGATGGATTTTGCCTTTTTGATTCTGCCTATACAGAGTATAAAGCCACAAATACAAAAGCAAGAAGGGATCTGGTAAGAGAATTTGTGGATGCGTGCAGAGAAGAAAATATGAGAGTGGGCTTATATTTTTCCATTATTGACTGGTCTCATCCTGATTTTCCCAAATATAAGGATAAACAGCACCCTATGAGAAATAATGAAGCCTATAAGGATGAAAAAATAGATTTTAATCGCTATCTGGAATATATGCATAATCAGATAAAGGAAATTGTGACAGGCTACGGAAAGCTGGATTTGCTGTGGTTTGATTTTTCTTATGATGACATGTGTGGGGAAAAATGGAAGGCTACAGAGTTGATCACTATGGTAAGAAAGCATCAGCCGGATGTCATTATAGATAATCGTCTGGAGGGCGCAGGAGATAATCATGGAAGTCTTGTGACAGGAAATCCCACTGTTTATAGCGGTGACTTTGTAAGCCCTGAGCAGATTATCCCAATAGAGGGTGTGGTAGATGTTCATGGAGAGCCGGTTCCGTGGGAGTTGTGTGCTACCATGAATAACCATTGGTGTTATTGCAATTTCGATCACCAATACAAATCATCTACGATGCTGATCCGTAAATTGGTGGAGTGTGTCAGCAAGGGCGGAAACATGATTTTAAATGTGGGACCTGATGCCCGGGGGAATATGCCGGAGGAGAGCCTTCGTATTTTGGAGGAAATCGGACAGTGGATGGATAAAAATAGTGAGAGCATTTACGGATGCGGTCCATGTAGACTGTCAAAGCCGGAATGGGGACGTTATACCCAAAAGGAAGATACCATCTATGCACATGTTTTTGAGCCATCACTGGGAGCTCTTCCGTTAACAGGGATTGCGCCTGATAAGTTAGATGGGGTTTACTATGTCTCAGATGGCACACAGGTAAAGAGAGGGGAGGAATGGAATACTGCCCTTTATACGGATGTTGCGTTTGTGTCATTTGGAGAAAATCCGGTATTTACATATCCATTGCCTGACGAAAAAGACACTGTATTAAAGATTGTGATGAAATAAATATTTACCATACGAAGGAGAAGGTTATGGAAAGAATGAAGTGGGAAATGTTGAAATTAGGGAAGGGAAACAATGCAAAGCTATATGAGAATGAAAAGCAACAGAAAAGAGCAACAGGGATCGCGGTAAAGCTGATTTTAGAGATTGTTGTGCTGATTATTATGGTAAGTGCAAGTTTGACGATGGTTTCCTATAATAAAAGTTCTTCCATTATAACGTCCAATATTTTAAATAATTTGCAGAATCGTGCAAGAGAAAATGCCAGTACCATAGATGAAAAAATTGGACAATGGACTTCAGAAATGCAAACATTGGCCCGCAGAGAGGGAATTGCGGGAATGGATTGGGAAGTACAGCAGCAGATTGCGGTATCGGAAGCAAAATTGCTGGGGTATGAGGAAATTCAAGTCACTGATTCGAAGGGAATGACTCATGTTCCGGGAATAAGAGAAGCCCTGGACTCCACCAAAGAAGAAAATATTCAGCTTTCATTAAAAGGGAAGACATGCATAACCAATCCATATTATGATGAAAAGAATCATAAATTGGTTATGCTGGTTACCACTCCGATTTTTAGCTTAAGCGGAAACCGTTTAGCAGGAGTGTTGGGCGGAAAGGTAGATGCAGAGCAGTTTAATCAGATTGTGCAGGCAATTGAACTGGGCGAGAATGGGTACGCTTTCATTTTGGATTCCCAGGGAACAAGGATTGCAGATAAGGATATTGATGTTGTCAAAGAAGGCAGGGTAGATATTGCGGAATATGAAGGTGATATTTCGTATAAGCAGT
>CAMBLS010000037.1 GCA_945868485.1 uncultured Lachnospiraceae bacterium
GAACAACACAAATGGTAACACTACCGACAACGCAAACACCCATGCAGACGGCAATACAAACACAAACAATGCTCACCCGACTGCAACTCCCAAGCGTTAATTCAAAAGGAGGTACAGACGTAATGTCTGTCCTCCTTTTTTCTTTCTAAAACTATTTTTCTATAATTGTACCAGCACGGTATGCCTGTAAAAGCAATTCCAGCTGTTTAATACTTTCCCTAAGTTCTGCACCAACGTCTGTATCTGAAACCCTGATTCTTGTAGGCGCCGTCTCAACTACCGTAGAGTCTGAAAAAATATCCGACTCATGTAAAATAGCCGCTTCAGTGGATTCAAAGGGTTCATGAGCTACCAGACGCATTCCATGTGAATTTGCTACCAGCGTATAGCCTGCAATTCCTGTTTTGCTTTGATATGCCTTGGAAAACCCACCATCTATGATAAGCAACTTACCCTCGCACTTGATTGGGGTTTCACCTTTCTTCAATTCCACCGGAACATGCCCATTAATGATGTGGGACTTTTTCGTATCAAGTCCAAATTCCTGCAAAATCCGATTCAAAATGTCTTCACGGTCCAGCATGGAATAATAACTATTTTTAACTTCTTTATGCGTCTCCTTATCCTCAATGAAGTACCGTTCAAAGGTAGTCATCTTATCTTTGCCGAATACAGGAGAATTGGGGCCTGCCCAGATATACCAGATATAGTCCTGTGCCTTTCGCATTCCTGCTGGATCATTCTTTGCATAATATCCCTTTCTGGCATAATTATCCAAAATATCATACAGCCCTTTGCCTCTATATTCCTTACCGTCCACATTTACCGACTTGAAATTTCCCTCTTTATCAAGCGGCACGCAACCATGATAAAGAAGATTGGAATTGTGAATCTTATATAGACCACCGTTAGAATACAGGAAACGCACATGCTGCTGCAGCTTTTCACATTTCAAAAATGCCTGCCTTATTCTCTCCATCATCTGTTCTTCATCAGGGGTCAAATCATACGGTCTTTCTGGATCAACCGTCGGGAAATCCGTATCAATAATTGGATATTCCTTTCCATATACCATAATCGTCTTCTTTTCATAATTAATTTTATCTAAAAGAAGCCTTTCATCCATCTCAAATTCCGGATGTTTTTTGATGACCTGCCCCTCAAGCTTAAACTGGATGATGGCAATCGCCTTATGAATCTTCATATCAAGGCTCAAGTCTTTGGTGTTATAATCAGTATTGTATTTGATGGCAAAAGCATCGCAGTTAACATCCTGATAGGTATCCAACGCAAAGGTTGCCAACGGAATCAGGTTGATTCCATATCCATCCTCCAGCGTATCCAGATTTCCATATCTTGCAGCAATCCTCAGTACCGTTGCAATACAGGGAAGATGTCCACAGGCAGCTCCCATCCACACAATGTCGTGATTTCCCCACTGAATATCTACGGAATGATAATTCATCAGGGTATCCATAATAATATGCGGTCCAGGACCTCTGTCATAAATATCTCCTACTATATGAAGGTGATCAATAACCAGTCTCTGAATGAGATAGCTCAAGGCTATAATAAACTCCTGCGCCCTGCCAATACGAATAATGGTATGAATAATCTCGTTGTAGTAGCCTTCCTTGTCAGAAATATCTGATTTCTCTGTAATCAACTCTTCTATAATGTAGGCGAAATCCTTTGGCAATGCCTTACGAACCTTAGAACGGGTATATTTAGATGCCACTCTTTTGGTAATCTGAACCAGCCGATGCAGCGTAATTTTATACCAGTCTTCAATATTGTCCTCTTCCGTCAGCACAATATCCAGTTTCTCCTTTGGATAGTAAATCAATGTTGCCAATGATTTTTTATCCTTATTGCTCAAGGTATTTCCAAATTCCTCGTCAATCTGGCGTCTTACCGCACCGGAACCGTTTTTTAACACATGATTGAACTGCTCGTATTCCCCATGAATATCTGTCAAAAAGTGCTCCGTACCCTTAGGCAGATTTAAAATTGCCTGCAAGTTTATGATTTCTGTTGATGCAGCCGCAATATTACGATATTGATTTGCCAGACTCTTTAAGTATTTCAATTCCATTAACTGAAGTTCGTTCATCATATTCTCAATGTATATAGCAAGCCTTGCTTGCAATACTTCTTTGATTGTTTAGCCAATCACATGGCTCATGTTATAAAGACCTGCTGGCTGACTTTTTAAAAACTTGGCAGCCTGAATTGCCCCTTTTCCGAAAACAGCCTTAGAGTATGCAGTGTGAGAGAAGGTAATCACTTCATCCTCTCCCGCAAAGATTACATCGTGGTCACCAACAATGGTTCCTCCTCTGACTGCAGAAAACCCAATCTCCTTTTTAGGACGTTTTTCTCTTCTCTGACTTCTGTCATAGACATATTCATATTCGTTATTCAACACTTCATTTACTGAATCCCCCAACGCCAACGCCGTACCACTGGGTGCATCCACCTTAAGCTTATGATGCTTCTCAACAATTTCAATGTCAAATCCCGCCGGCGCAAAAATGGCAGTTGCTTCCTTTAAAAGCTTCATCAGGGTGTTGATTCCAAGGGACATATTCGCTGATTTGAGAATTGCCACCTTCTTTGAAGCTTCCTCCACCTTCTTTAGCTGCTCCGGGGAAAGCCCTGTCGTGCAGAGCACACAGGGAACCTGTTCCTGCACACAGTAATCCAAAAGTCCGTCTACTGCAGGTGCTGCACTGAAATCAATGATTACATCTGCTTTCACATTACATTCACCTATGCTTTTAAATACAGGAAAGGGATTCTTTCCTTCATCATAGGCATCTACGCCGGCTACCAACGTAATCTCATCATCTGCTGCAATCAGTCCCGCAATGATCTGTCCCATTTTACCGTTACATCCATGCATAATTACTTCTGTCATAACTAATGCCTCCATGTATCTTATAAAATTCCATATTCCTTCATTGCTTTTTCGAGCTTAGCCGCATTTTCCTCTTCCATTTCTGTAAGCGGTGGACGAAGGGGACCTACCTCTTTGCCCATCAGGTTCAGCGCCATTTTAACGGGAATAGGATTTACTTCACAGAACAGTGCACTACACAAAGGAATTGCCCGATACTGCTCAGCACAGCTTCCCTCAATATCCCCTGCAAAGAACTTCGCACAAATATCATGGGTCTGCTTCGGTGCCACATTAGAAAGAACAGAGATAACCCCTTTTCCACCTAATGCAAGAAGCGGAACAATCTGATCATCATTTCCGGAATATAAATCAACCTTTCCATTGGCAAGAGACATCAGCTTCACAATCTGGCTGATATTTCCGCTTGCTTCCTTTACTCCTACGATATTTTCCACCTCGGTGCAAAGCTTTACCACCGTTTCCGGTGCAATGTTGCAGCCGGTACGACTGGGTACATTGTAAAGGATACAGGGAATCTTTACGGAATCTGCAATCCTCTTATAGTGCTTATAAAGTCCCTTCTGAGTTGCCTTATTATAATAAGGAGTAACCAGGAGCAATCCGTCTACTCCGTATTTTTCTGCTTCTGTTGACAAATAAACTGCTGTTTCTGTACAGTTTGAACCGGTTCCTGCAACTACAGGTATACGCCCTGCAACCTTCTCTACACAGTATTTTATTACATCCAAATGCTCCTCATGAGTCAGTGTAGATGACTCACCTGTTGTTCCACATACGATAATCGCATCTGTACCTCCTGCAATCTGCTCCTCAATCAACTGAGCAAATTTCTCGTAATTTACCTCTCTGTTTGGTTTAAAGGGTGTGACAATCGCAACACCTGCGCCTGTAAAAACAGCCATTTCTTCTCCTCCTTAATTAAAAAATCGATGCACACCATAATTGCACACCGACTACTCTAAATACCGTTTCATCGGATAGCGCCCCATCAGCAACTGATGACAGTCATACAGTTCTTAACTGTATGCCCAAGAAACCGGCTACAGGGAACCTGAATCTTTCGGCGTTTTTTCCTTTCATTTTCCTTCTACTGTGCCTGTCACATCCAAAAAATTACTCATAAAACACGCAACCTCTACCTCTAAATCCTATGAAATTGTTCCATTTACAAAAATATCATAGCACCATGCGCAAAAGCTGTCAACGCATAGATGCTATGATTTAATGCTCAAAATATTGCAAAAAATGCATTTGCAAAGACTGTGGCTACCACCGTTTAAATTTCAATGTTTCAATCTTAGAAACTTCATCTGCCAACATACAGACCTCATCATTCAATGAAATGCCTGTAAGAATCACATCCGTTTCCTCGTCTCTGGCATCCAGAAGATTTGTCAGTTCTTCCACTGTGATGATTTCATTATCAATCAGTCCCAGCAGTTCATCCAGTATCAGCAGATCACATTCTCCCGTTGCAAGCACCTTCTTGGCAAAATTCAGCCCATTTTTGATATTAAGAATTTCGTCTATTTTCTTTTCTTCTGAGAGCTCATCAAAGTTGACGTCGGACTTTTCAAAACGAAAAATTTTGATTTCCGGCTCCAGTCTGCTTAAAAATTCTGAA
Organism: uncultured Lachnospiraceae bacterium; assembly: GCA_945868485.1. GTDB lineage: Bacteria > Bacillota > Clostridia > Lachnospirales > Lachnospiraceae > Suilimivivens. Next base: position 4,548 of record CAMBLS010000037.1, read on the forward strand.
TCTGCCAATCCCTTTCCCTTAAGGAACTGAATAATTACAACACTCTTGCCTGAAGCAGCCATCATTACAGCCTTGCCAAGTGCGGCAGGCGATTTACCATGCCCATCCCCACTATATATGTATACAAGTCCCTGTTCCATTATACACCTCATATGAATGCTTTCAAAATTATGTTGCTTATCATATCATAGAAGTGCGGAAAAATCAACTTCATTCCTCCATAATCTCCAGTTTGCTTACAGATACCTCATAGGCAATTCTCTTCTCTGCATCATCATCAGAAAGTCTCTTCATGTACTCTCTGCTCTGGATTCTTCCCCAGATTTCACATCTGGTTCCTACAGAAAAGTTACTGGCAAACCGTGCATTTCTTCCCCAGCAGATGCAGGGAATATAATCACTTTTCCCGTATGGTCTGTTCACCGCCAGAAGCAAATCGGCAATTTCCCGCCCCAAAGGCGTTTTACGATAAATGGGTTCCTTGCAGATATAGCCATCCAGATAAATCTGATTGGTCTTAGAACTTTCCGGCGTTTCGTCCACGAATTCAATTTCTCTCGCAAATACAGAAAGTACTAACCTGTTTTTGCGTTCTTCATGCCGATTGTAGGAACGGAATTGTCCCTGTACCATGATGTTCAACCCCTGATACTCCTCTCCCACATCAATCAAACGCTCTGATACCATAAGTGGAATAATGTCGCTGGAATCGCTTAGTCTGGGCACCTTTACATCTACCATATAAAAACCCTCTCCGAAAATTTCATGACTAAATTCGAAATTACTTACGATTTCTCCCATGATTACCACCTGGTTATTTTCAATTACCTTATCTGTCATTTTTGTTCTCCCTTCTTACACTTTAAGAATTTTTTCCTGTCATGTATTACTATTTATATGTAAGAATTTCTTTAAAAGAACTGTTATTTATCGCATAATTTTCTGTTTACAAGCCTTAATCTATGGTGCTATACTTAAACAGTTTGAAATAGGAAGCCGTTCAGGCGGCAGAATGAGAGGAGTTTATGAAACAAAAACGAGAAAATGTAAGGAACATTGCAATTATTGCTCATGTTGACCATGGTAAAACAACCCTGGTAGATGAGCTTCTCAAGCAAAGCGGCGTATTCCGTGCCAATCAGGAGGTTGCGGAGCGTGTAATGGATTCCAACGATATTGAAAGGGAACGGGGTATTACCATTCTTTCCAAAAATACTGCTGTTACCTATAAAGATACTAAGATTAATATTATCGATACCCCCGGACATGCTGATTTCGGTGGCGAGGTAGAGCGTGTGCTGAAGATGGTAAATGGCGTTATTCTTGTAGTAGACGCCTTTGAAGGCGCTATGCCCCAGACAAAATTCGTCTTAAGGAAGGCTTTGGAGTTAAAGCTCCCTGTCATTGTATGCGTCAATAAGATTGACCGACCAGAGGCACGCCCTGATGAGGTTGTGGACGAGGTATTAGAACTGTTTCTTGATCTGGATGCAGACGAATCTCAGCTTGACTGTCCTTTCGTCTTTGCTTCTGCCAAGACCGGAACTGCCACTCTGGATTTAAATGAACCTGGAACCAGTATGATTCCCTTATTTGAAACCATTCTTAACTATATCCCGGCACCGGAAGGGGATCCTGATGCAGGTACACAAATTCTGATCAGTACCATTGATTATAATGAATATGTAGGGCGAATCGGTGTCGGTAAGGTAGACAACGGCAGTGTCAAAGTTAATCAGGAAGTAGTAATTGTCAATCACCATGATCCTGACAAGCTTAGAAAGGTCAAAATCAGCAAACTTTACGAATTTGATGGTCTTAATAAAGTAGAAGTGACACAGGCAGAAATTGGCTCTATTGTTGCAATTTCCGGTATTTCGGACATCCGCATCGGTGACACGCTCTGCTCTACCGAAAATCCTGTTCCCATTCCTTTCCAGAAGATTTCAGAGCCTACCATTGCGATGCATTTTATCGTCAATGACTCTCCTCTTGCCGGACAGGAAGGGAAATATGTAACCAGCCGCCACTTAAGAGACCGCCTTTTCCGGGAGCTGAATACAGACGTTTCTTTGCGTGTGGAAGAAACAGAGACTACAGAAGCCTTCAAGGTGTCAGGACGTGGAGAACTGCACTTGTCGGTTTTAATTGAAAATATGCGACGTGAAGGGTATGAATTTGCCGTAAGCAAGGCAGAAGTTCTTTATAAGACGGATGAAAATGGAAAGAAACTTGAACCCATGGAACTCTGCTACATCGACGTTCCTGAAGAATTTTCCGGCTCTGTCATCGAGAAATTAAGTCAGCGTAAAGGAGAACTGCGCAACATGGGCACTGCTTCCGGTGGATATACCCGTCTGGAATTTTCTATTCCCTCCAGAGGTCTCATCGGCTACCGTGGAGAATTCATGACAGATACAAAGGGAAATGGCATCATGAACAGTATTTTTGACGGCTATGGTCCTTATAAGGGAGATATCCAGTACCGTAAACAGGGCTCACTGATTGCATTTGAAGCCGGTGAAGCAATCACCTACGGTCTTTATAATGCTCAGGAGCGAGGCACTCTCTTCATTGGTCCAGGAGAGAAAGTTTATTCCGGTATGGTCGTTGGTCAAAATGGTAAAGGAGAAGATATTGAACTGAATGTCTGCAAAAAGAAACAGCTTACCAACACCCGTTCCTCCAGTGCAGATGAAGCACTCCGTTTAACTCCACCCAAAATTTTGAGCTTGGAGCAGGCACTGGAATTTATTGACACAGATGAGCTGCTTGAGGTTACCCCAAAATCCTTAAGAATCCGCAAGAAAATTCTTGATCCAACCATGAGAAAACGTGCTGCTATGCGCACCGCATCCATGGCACAAAATTCATAAAAGAATTTAAATAAGTCAAAAAACGCATTTGCCATACGGTAAATGCGTTTTTAATGTTATCTCATCAAATATGAAGCAACGTGGATGCAATCTGAAAATATACCAGCAAGGAAAGCACATCCACAATTGTTGTAATAAATGGACTCGCCATAACAGCCGGGTCAAATCCAATCTTCTTGGCAAGCATGGGGAGCATACATCCCACAATCTTTGCAATCAGAACTGCAGCAATCAATGTCAGACAGACCACCAACGCTACCATCAACTCTACCCTGTCAATTAATAACAGTTTTACAAAATTGGCAGCCGCCAACGTGATACCACAAAGAAAAGCAACCCGGATTTCCTTCCATACCACCCGCAAAGCATCCTTAAATTCAATCTCATTTAGGGAAAGTCCACGAATAATGGTCACACTTGCCTGTCCTCCCGCATTGCCACCTGTATCCATCAGCATGGGAATATAGGCAATCAATACGCCACAAGCCATCAGCGCATCCTCGAAGGTCGTCAGGATACTTCCGGTAAAGGTTGCTGATATCATCAGCAATAAGAGCCAGGGCATACGCTTTTTCCAAGTTTCAATAACAGTTGTTTTCATATATGGTTTATCGGATGGCACAATCGCCGCCATCTTTTCCATATCCTCTGTAGCCTCTTCCTGCAGGATATCCACAATATCATCGACTGTAATAATACCTACAAGACGATTTTCATTATCTACAACCGGCATGGCGGTAAAGTCGTATTTCTGGAACTGTCTGGCAACCTCCTCCTGGTCCATTAAAGTGTTGATAAAGATGACATTCTCATGCATGATATCTCCGATTACCGCATCAGGCGGACTAATCAGCAGATAACGCAATGCCACCGTTCCGACCAGTGTCCTCTTGGCATCCAGTACATAACAGATATTAATGGTTTCACTGTCCACTCCCACTTTTCTGATGCGGGCGATGGCATCCTCCACCGTCATGTTCTCCTTCAGATCCACATATTCCACCGTCATGATGCTTCCGGCAGAATCCTCCGGGTATCTGAGCAAATGGTTGATGTCTCTTCTGGTTTCAGGACTGGCATTGGCAAGCAGCTTCTTTACTACATTTGCCGGCATCTCCTCTAAAAGGTCCGTAGCATCATCGGCCATTAGATTATTGATAATACCTGCCGCATCCTTTTCAGACAAGCTGGTGATAATATACTGCTGACTGTCAACCTCCAGATAAGAAAAAACATCTGCAGCCAGATTTTTCGGTAAAATGCGAAAGATTTTCAGCCTGTCTTCCTCTTCCAGCTCCTCCATTGCAGCCGCAATATCGGCAGTATTCATTTCTGCCATCTTTTGACGGAGTCTGGTGTATTGCTTTGTTTCCAGTAGTTCCTTAACTACTTCAAAATCCTTGTTTTCTTCCATAGCAATTCTCCTTTATATGTGATTTTTATGCTCCGCAAGTGAGGAGGAAGATCAGCGTTACTGCTTACTATACTTTTTTTCATAAAAACCACCACCTTTCAGAAAATTGCATCTTATTATTTGTTCATTACCAACTTTTACTTTAGACCACTGTTTCTTCTTTGTCAATGAATTTTACCTGCATTTTACGCCCCAAACAATCACAGATAAACATGCGAATAACATTTGTTATTTATTATCTTTTTCCAGTATATCCATATAGTAGCCCGAGCCAGTCACCTCTATTCCTGCTCTTGCCGAAGTAGCTTCTACAAGTGCCTTTTGTAATGAAGCTTCTTGCTCCTTGGGAATGCAGATGTCAAATTCGACCTTATCCGTATATCTGGAAGCTACAATTTCAATCCCCCTGCTTCCTAAAAGATACTGAACCCTGCCAACATCCGTATAATCTATGGAAACAGTTATCTCCACACCATACCGCATGGTGGCAATTCCTGCGTCCTTCAGTCCCTCCTGAACAGCCTGTGTATAGGCACGGACCAAGCCCCCTGTTCCAAGAAGGGTTCCGCCAAAATATCGGGTAACTACCACTACCACATTGGTGATTCCGGCTCCCATAAGCACCTCCAATATGGGCTTACCTGCTGTTCCACTTGGTTCTCCGTCATCGCTGCATCTCGTCAGCTGACTGTTTGTTCCTATTATAAATGCAGGGCAATTATGCCTTGCGTCATAATGCTTCTTTTTGATAGAGTCTATAAAACTGACTGCCTCTTCCTCCGAAGACGCAGGTGAAACATACGCAATAAACCGGGACTTCTTTTCTTCATAAAATCCTGTTCCCGGCTTATATATCACTTTATATGGTAGAAACTCTGTCTCCTTCTCTGCCATAGTCCCTAATCCTTCCTGCTGGATTTTTCTCCAAACCTCTGCAAGAAGTTTAACACAGACCAGAATAAAAGTGTATCAATTTGTGAACAATTCTTAATAAAATATAAAAAAACTTTATTTCGGTTCCACATTTTGGTATACTCTAAGTATTGCAAATTTGAATTGATTTCAATCTACATGGAGGCATATACATGAATTATAGTAAAAAGGGGATTCGCGAGAAAAGCAAATCCCTACATGCTACATCAACCAAGCTGGGAAAGAAGCTGCTTCTTGCAATCTTAAACCTTTCCCTGTTATTTATCCTTGCCATAGGCATTATTGGGGTAAGCATGGGATTTGGCATTTTTAAAGGTGTGATTGATACTGCACCCAGCATTGAAAATATTAATGTCACTCCTACCGGCTTTTCTACATTTGTCTATGACCTTGAAGGAAACCAGATTGCCAAGCTGATTTCCCAAAATTCAAACAGAATTCCCGTGACACAGGATATGATTCCCGAGGATCTTGCCCACGCTTTCGTTGCCATAGAGGATGAACGTTTCTATGAACATAACGGCATTGACATTAAAGGTATTTTCCGTGCTGCATATGTGGGTATCAGCAACGGATTTCATTTTACAGAAGGTGCCAGCACCATTACCCAGCAGCTTTTGAAAAATAACGTATTTACCGACTGGACAAGTGAAGAAGGAATGGCTGAGAAGGTAAAGCGAAAAATACAGGAACAGTATCTTGCAATTGAACTTACCAAAACCATGTCCAAGGACGAGGTTTTATTAAACTACATGAATACCATCAACTTAGGGCAAAACACATTAGGTGTACAGGCAGCTTCCCTGCGTTACTTCAACAAGTCTGTAAACAGCCTTACTCTTTCCGAGTGTGCGGTAATTGCAGGCATTACGCAAAATCCTTCCAGATACAACCCGATTTCTCATCCCGACGAAAATGCTAAGAGACGTAAAAAGGTTTTGGGAAATATGCTGGAGCAAGGATATATCTCACAGGATGAGTATGACCAGGCAATGGAGGATGACGTTTATTCCCGTATACAGATTGTAAATGAAGAAGCGGAAGACACCATGGTTAATACATACTTTGTGGACGCATTAACCGACGATGTAATGAATGATCTTCTGGCTGCTGGCTACAACGAAACTCAGGCATTTACCCTTCTTTACAGTGGCGGACTTCAGATTTATTCCACTCAGGACCCTCATATTCAATCCATTTGCGATGAGGTATTTTCCAATGAAGAGAACTATCCCGCCAATACCCGTTGGTATTTAAATTATGCACTGACCATCAGAAAAGCTAATGGGGATTTTGAAAACCATAGCACAGAAATGTACCGTGCACATTTCAGAGAACAGAATTCTTCCTTCAATCTGATTTATGATAACAAGGAAGATGCCTATGCCCAGATAGAAGAATATAAAGCTGCCGTACTGGCTGCAGGCGACGAGGTTTATGATGAGAATATTACTTTAACTCCTCAGCCACAGGTTTCCATTACTGTGGAGGATCAGGAGACTGGTTATATTGTTGCCATGGTAGGTGGACGTGGCACAAAAGAAGGAAGCAAGACTCTGAACCGTGCTACTGACACCAAACGTCAGCCCGGTTCCACCTTTAAGATTGTTGCTGTTTACGCACCTGCTCTTGACAGTGCTGGATTGACACTTGCTACTATGATTAATGATGCTCCCTTTAACTATGCCAGTGGAAGACCAGTAAGCAACTGGTGGGGTTCTGAATACAGAGGACTTAACTCATTACGTCAGGGTATCATTGATTCCATGAATATCATTGCTGTAAAAACTCTGACTATGATTACACCACAGCTGGGATTTGATTATGTGAAAAACTTTGGTTTTACTACGGTTGTAGACCGCAAAGAGGTGACAGTAGGTGGAGAATCACAGGTATTTTCCGACATTCAGCAATCCCTTGCACTTGGTGGATTAACCGATGGTGTTACCAATGAAGAGTTAAATGCTGCGTATGCTTCTATCGCCAACGGTGGAACTTATATAAAGCCCAAGCTTTATACAAAGGTTGTTGACCACGATGGCAATGTAATTCTTGATAATACACAGCCTGACTCCAGACAGGTCATCAAGGAAACTACTGCATGGCTTCTGACGGATGCCATGGAAGACGTTGTAACACAGGGCACCGGTGCTTCTGTTAATTTTGGAAATATGGCAATTGCCGGTAAGACCGGAACCACTTCCGATTATAATGATGTATGGTTTTCAGGATATACCCCTTACTATACTGCTACTGTATGGACCGGTTATGATAATAATACTAAGCTTCGCCAGGGCGAGGAACGAAGCCTTGCTAAAAAGCTCTGGCGTGCAGTAATGTCCAGGGTACACGAAGGACTTCCCAGTGAATCCTTCCATATGCCATCAAGCGGCATTGTACAGGCAACTGTATGCGCCCGTTCCGGTAAACTTCCTATTGCCGGTATCTGTGATGGCACATTAAAAACAGAATATTTTGCCGAGGGAACAGTTCCTACCGAAAGCTGTGACGTTCACTATCAGGGTATGATTTGTCAGTACAGCAATCTTCCTTCCTGTGAATCTTGTCCGTTTAAGGTTCCCGGAGTTTTAGAGCTCACTCCTGTGGAAGATCCCTCACTGCAGCAAGGCTCAGGTGTAACGCAGCAAGTAACCAATGCTGACGGCACGGTTTCCACTGTTACTGTTCCTCAAAATCAGACTGGTACCTGCCCTCATAATGCAGAATTTTTTGCTCAGCCAAATGCAGAAGCACTTGTAGAACAACAGCGGGCTGAAATTGCGCAGGCTCAGCTGGCTCTACAGCAACAGGCTGCCGCTGCCCAAGCGGGTGAAGGCGCTGCTCCCGCACAGCCTGTTCCCACAGATGACAGCAACGGAGTGGCACAGCCACAGCCATAGTCTGGTTTACTCTAAGTCTCAAGAATTTAGGGGCTAAAAAGGCAGTATCTTTCAATGAAAGATACTGCCTTAATTATTTACTCCTGCAATCTGGCATCAGTCTGTATTTCCAATATTTCATTTACTGCTGACGAAACACAATTTCTCCTGTCTCTGCATTCATACTGTCTACGATTGCCAGTGATTCCACTCTGACACCTTTTCCACGAAGCAACTGACCACCCTCCTGAAATCCCTTTTCAACAGCAATGCCAACGCCTTCCACTGTGGCACCTGCACTCTTAACCAGATCAATCAACCCGGCTACCGCACATCCGTTTGCAAGGAAATCATCTATAATCAGTACATGATCATCCTTCCCCAGATATTTCTTCGCAACAATCACATCATAAACTCTCTTATGGGTAAAGGATTCTATCTTTGTGGTATACTGTTCTCCATCCAGATTAATGCTCTGAGATTTCTTGGCAAACACCACCGGTACCTGAAAATACTGTGCTGCAATACATGCAATTCCAATTCCGGATGCCTCAATCGTCAAAATTTTGTTGATCTTCTCACTTGGGAATAAACGCTTAAATTCCTTTCCCATTTCATTAAACAGTTCCACATCCATCTGATGATTTAAAAAACTGTCCACCTTAAGTACATTACCAGGCTTTACAATGCCATCTTTGCGGATTCTCTCCTCCAAAAGCTGCATGGCCATTTCCTCCTTCTATGTGTGTCGTAATTATTTTACTACTATTCCTCTACCTTTATCAACTTCTTTCTGCTCCATTTTCCTGACAAAAATCTGACAAATGAAATCAGATAGTTGGCAGCCCAGCCTATTGGAACCGCAATCCAGACAGCCTCCACTCCTAAAACAGGCGCAAATACAAAGGCAAAGCTTACACGGATGCTCAGATTAACAAGATTTGCCATTGTAAATACAACCACATCTCCTGCGCCCCGGAGCACACCATCTGTAATTGCCTTAAGCCCAATCAATACAAAGAAAAAGGCAATAAAGGATAAATACCCATTTCCTGTCTCAAATGCCGCCGGCTCACTTCCCGTCTCCAGAAATGCTTCCATAATGTTTTCATGAAACAAGGTTAACGCCAGACAGATGATTACCGCAAAGGCTGCTACCATTCTGACTGCCGCCAGATATCCTTTTTTTATTCTTCCCCCCTGACCTGCTCCCAAATTTTGCGCAGTAAAGGTAGATACTGCATTGCCTGATGCAATCATAGGGACGACGCAAATGGATTCAATCCGCATTCCGGCGGTGTAACCAGCCAGCACAGAAGACCCAAATCCGTTTACTACCGACTGTACCAGCAGCATCCCTATAGAAACAATTGATTGCTGCAACATAGAGGGTATGGCAATCTTAACCATACTCCCCAACATCTGTATATCAAACAGGCACCTATGAGATGTTCGCTCTGTCTCAAATTTCTTAAGACTGTGTATCAAAATTGAAAAAGAAATCAACGCAGAAAGTCCCTGTGCAAACACTGTTGCCACTGCTGCCCCTGCAATTCCAGTTTCAAACCCTTTAACCAGTAATAAATCCATCCCAATATTCAGCATTGAAGAAAATATTAGCAGATATAAAGGTGTCCTGGAATCTCCCATTGCATTAAAGGTGGAAGACAAAATGTTATACATAAACAGGAAAGGCAATCCCACAAAATAGATATTCAAATACAGCATTGCATCTGAAAGAATGTTTTCGGGTGTATTGAGCCCTGTCAAAATACCCCTGCTAAAAAAAAGTCCCACAAGCCCAAGCATAATACTCACTGCCAGAAAGCTAAGCAAGGCTGTATATATGGAGGTTTTCATTTTATGATAAAGCCCAGCCCCGAGATACTGGGATATAATGACTGACGCACCGATTCCGCCTCCAATGGCAATCATAATAAAAACTGTTGTAAGTGAATAGGATGCCCCTATCGCAGCAAGTGCATCCTCTCCTACAAACTGCCCCACAATAATGGAATCTACTGTAGTGTAAAATTGTTGAAAAAGATTGCCCAGAATCATAGGAAGTGCAAAGAAAAACAATGATTTCCCCGGGCTGTCCGTAAGCATGTTATATTTTTTCATTTTAATCTCCATGCATATCGTAAGATTATCTGCCATTCTATCTGATATATAAAATGTTTCCTAATATTATTCCCAAAAAATGTGTATGTATCAATATATCATATTCATTCCAGTTTACATAATATTCTTCTCCCCAGGAAGAAATTCTGAGATATTTACTTTCACCTTCTACTATAACACCTGTTATTACAACATAATGTGCGGAAACAATACAGGCTTTACTGTACTCTCCATTCTTCTTTCGATAAAAAACAATTCCATGGGGCTTATCCTTTTTTCGAAGCATCATTGGGACACACAGGATGACCGGAATATCCTTCCCTAACATTTCCTCAATCCTATCATACAGCCCTTTGCTTCTTAATCCCCATTTTGCGCGTAACTCCCAATGATTCCTGTGCGCCATACGGTTAAAACTTCTTTGCAGACGTATGCAGCTAAGCCCACCCTTAGCTCCTGCTTTAATTCCACCCAGAAATTGGTAAATTACGTTATAATATTTCTTATATTCCTCCTGTGTAAGAATTCGGTTTACATAATTTCTATTCTTTTCTGTATGATACTCTTCACTTTTATTTGCCAGATACAGAAATAAGTCTGCCAGTGCAATGATTCCACATCCCATATTCTTTTTCCTCTCATCCTCTGAACCAACCGGTGCTCCCCCAAAGAACCCCTGGTCTCCGCCATAAGTAATGCAATCGCTGTCTGTTCGCCTGACCTGTATATATGGTTTCCTTAATCCTACTAATTCCGGCATATCTAATCCTCTTTAAATTTTCTGTTTTATTACAGTGCCTGAGCAACATTTCAGACACTTTAAGACACGTTCTTTATTATAACAGCTATAAAATCAGATTGCCACTTAGGTGCATAAAGTTTCACATAAATTTTGTCGTTGACAAAGCAATTTGGCCTATGGTACAATACAAACTGTTGATGCGAAGTAATGCATCGCAGGCTGCTGTGGCTCAGTCGGTAGAGCGTCGCATTGGTAGTGCGGAGGTCACGGGT